>CALVJD010000053.1 GCA_944332005.1 uncultured Bacilli bacterium | reverse complement strand
GGTTTTATTGATGCCCATAGTCATATTACGGCAATTGCCCAGACATTGGGTTCTATTTCATTAGAAAATACACATGGTTTTCGAGAATTAAAAGAAAGAATGCGTATTTATTTGCATCAACATGATATCAAAGAAGGAGAATGGATTAGTGGATTTGGCTATGATCAAAATGAATTAGAAGAACATGCTCATCCGACAAAAGAATTATTGGATGAATGTTTTCCTCATAATCCTGTTATCATTAGTCATAAATCGGGACATATGGGAGTGATCAATAGCCTTGGTTTAAAAATGTTAGGAATTGATGCGGATACGTGTGATCCTGAAGGTGGTGTGATTGGTAGAAATCCCGATACTCATGAACCCAATGGTTATCTGGAAGAAGTTGCTTTTACGATGGCTTCTAGTAAAATACCGTCTCCTTCGTTAGAAGAGCAATTGAATCATTTAAAAGAGGCTGAAAAAATATATTTACAAAATGGCATTACAACTGCACAAGATGGTGTTACGAAAGAATTTGGGTTAACGCAGTTGATTAAGATGTCCGAACAAGATCAATTAACATTAGATGTTGTGGGATATCTTGATATTCATTTTCCGCAGCTATGTGAAATAGGGAAGGAATACATCAAACATTATCACAATCATTTTAAAATTGGAGGCTACAAAACATTCTTGGATGGTTCTCCACAGGGAAGAACGGCTTGGATGAGTATTCCTTATCAGAATGATTCTGATTATTGTGGTTATCCTGTTTTAACTGATGAAGAATTGATGCGAGAAATGAAACAAGCAATCGAAGAAGAGATGCAGATTTTAGTTCATTGTAATGGTGATGCTGCTTGTGAGCAGATGATTCGTTGTTATCAACAAGTAACGGAAGAATTAGGAGTAAATTCAAGAAGCTATCGACCGGTGATGATTCATGCACAACTAGTCAGAAAAGATCAGTTGAAACGAATGAAAGAGTTAGGTATTATTCCATCTTTCTTCGTTAGTCATACTTACTATTGGGGAGATGTTCATATTCAGAATTTTGGATTGGATCTTGCTTCATCCATCAGTCCAGCTAAAAGTGCATGTGAATTAAATTTGCCATTTACTTTTCATCAAGATACACCTGTCATTTTACCTGATATGTTGGAAACGATTTGGTGTGCGGTTAATCGAACAACAAAAGAAGGAGTTGTGTTAGGAGAAGAGGAACGAATTACACCATTAGAAGCATTGAAAGCGGTTACCATTCATGCCGCATATCAATATTTTGAAGAAATGAAGAAAGGGTCGATCAAAGTTGGAAAAGATGCCGATTTCGTTATTTTAGATCAAAACCCACTCGTGATTGATCCTTCAAAAATTCGTACCATTCAAGTATTAGAAACCATTAAAAAAGGAGTTACGGTATATGCAAGAGAAGTATCTATTCATTGAATATCCCAAATGTAGTACATGCCAAAAAGCGAAAAAATGGTTAGATGATCATCATGTTTCCTATAAGGATCGCCATATCGTCGAAAATAATCCTACCAAAGAAGAATTGATTAGTTGGATTCGTCAAAGTGGTCATCCGATCAAGAAGTTTTTCAATACAAGTGGAAATATGTATAAAGAACAACATTTGAGTACTAAATTACCTTCGTTAACAGAAGAAGAACAGTTAGATCTTTTAGCTAGTCATGGAATGTTGGTAAAACGTCCACTACTTATTGGGGAAGATAAAATTTTAGTAGGTTTTAAGGAAGAAGAATGGAAAACAGCCATGATGTGAATAAAAAAGATTGCAAAAATGAAAGAGATTTGTTAAAATGAGATTGTCAAGAGAATCGTAATATAGTGTGCGAATGCAAGGAAAACAAAAGAAAAAACTTGTTTGCTGTATGCACACGGGGGGGGGGTATTTATACCTCTTTTTTTCACAATATAAAACTACACATTGGATTAAAGAGAAAAGTATGATACAATCAAAATAGAGAAGAATAGAAGTAGGAGAGATGAAAAATGAAAAAAAGAGGATTTACATTAATTGAATTATTGGCCGTAATCATCATATTAGCGGTAATTGCGTTAATTGCAACTCCACTCATTATGAATATTATCGAAGAAAGTAGAAAATCAAGTTTTCGTGTCAGTGTCGAAAATATGATACGAGCAATGGAAACAGATCAAGCAACACAAGGATTTATTCCCTTATCTTATCAATTTCCACTAGATGCTGATACAACTTTAAAATTAGATGGAAAGATAGATGATTGGCAAGGAAAATCATCGATTGATCAAGATGGTAAAACAGAAGCTTCTATTTATAATGGAACCTATTGTGCCTACAAAAAGAAGAGTGACAACTCCGTTTCAATTGAAAAAGTAGATAGTAAGGAAGAATGTCTTGATTTAAATGGTTCCAATTTGCCAGTGATGATGGAAGGGGAATTAGCTTCTTTGAATTTAGATATAACAAACCCTGATAATGTCGAGTCTATTATAATGTCTATGTTTACTTCTAATTTTTTAAATGGCCCCGTTATTAGACAGGAGATAGAAAGCATCAAAATCAACAATACTAAAGAAGTACCAGGGACAGTCCTAGGAAGTTTTGATGTATCTGAAAATCAAGATGAAAGTGTGATAGCATATTATAGCGATAATAATGGGAACGGACTATATGAAATAGTAATTGGAGGAGAAGGAGGAGTTTCAGCTCCAACGAATGCGCGATGGTTGTTTGTTACACCTAGTGCGACCACAATTGATGTAAGTTATCTTGATACGTCCAACGCAACAGATATGACGGGTATGTTTTTTTCCTGTACAGGTTTAACGGACTTAGATGTAAGTGATTTTAATACATCCCAAGTAACAGATATGAGTTTTATGTTTTATGGACATTTTGGTTTAACAAACCTAAATATCAATAATTTTGATACGTCGAATGTAATGAATATGAAATATATGTTTGGTGATTGTCGTAGTTTAACAACCTTAGATTTAAGTGATTTTGACACGTCTCAAGTAACGGATATGTCTTGGATGTTTGATGGTTGTGAAAATTTAACAACATTAGATGTAAGTAGTTTTGATACGTCGAATGTAACGAATATGAAATATATGTTTAAGTATTGTACAAATTTAACAGAATTAGATGTAAGTAAATTTGATACATCCAAAGTAACGGATATGAATAATATGTTTTATTATTGTTCCAGTTTAACAGAATTAGATGTAAGTAATTTTGATACATCGCAAGTAACGGATATGACTAATATGTTTTATTATTGTTTCAGTTTAACAGAATTAGATGTAAGTAATTTTGATACATCCAACGTAACGAATATGTCAGAGATGTTTGATCATTGTACAAATTTAACAGAATTAGCTTTAAGTAATTTTAATACTTCGAAAGTAACGAACATGTCTAATATGTTTGTTGGTTCTGGAGTAACTTCATTAGATTTAAGCAATTTTGATACATCCAAAGTAACGGATATGCAGGGAATGTTTTTTAACTGTGATGATTTGATTTCATTGGATTTACGTAATATGACATTTGATCAAGTTACATCGTATAGTCAAATGTTTCGATACATAGTTAATGGTATCAATATCATTGTAAAAGATAGTAATGCAAAAACTTTCATCGAATCAA
This sequence comes from uncultured Bacilli bacterium, assembly GCA_944332005.1. Lineage (GTDB taxonomy): Bacteria > Bacillota_I > Bacilli_A > RF39 > UBA660 > CALVRE01. The sequence goes on along the minus strand of CALVJD010000053.1, from coordinate 294 downwards.
GATTAAGTGATGATAATATAACTGGAACGGTTACGATAGCTTCTTAAAATAAATTTAGAAAGGCTACCAGAAATGGTAGCTTTTTGTAATGCTTAGTTTTATTTTCTGGAATGTTGAATATAAGAAAGTATGGATGAGAGAAAGATAAACCTTTTTAATCATTCTATTTGTTAATGTCATATTGCTTTTCTTTTGATTAAAATATGTTAAAATGGATACGAGTGATGTTATGGAAGATTTAGAAATGATAGTAGAACCATTGTTGAAATGGTTTCAAAAAAATAAACGTATCTT
>CALVJD010000052.1 GCA_944332005.1 uncultured Bacilli bacterium | reverse complement strand
ATATGAATGTTTTTATCCTTGATATTTAGTAGATTTAAGATATAATTATTTATAGACATAAGTTTGTTCCTTTCAGTGTTTTATTTTTTTGTTAATTACATTGTATCAAACTTATGTCTTTTTATTTGAATAAAAATAGCATTAGTGAAAATACTCACCAACACTATTTATTATAGAGCCAAATAAACTGTCAAAATTTTGACAGTTTTTTTCTTATGTTTTACTTTGTTTTACATGGCTTTTCGTTGACTTTAATACTGATATATGGTATGATATAAATGCATAATAGAAAAGAGGGATAAGATGAAGAATGCATACGTGTTTGATTATGTCAACGAGAACGAATTTAAAAAATTAGAGCGTTCTTTAAAGAAGTATAATATGCTTGCATATAAAAAACTATACTTTGAATTTTATCCTAAATTAAAAGAAGGACAATTTCTTGGAGAATTAGTTTCTACGAACAAAGGAAAAGGTTCTCAAACTTATGAATTGAAATTACCTACTGATATTATGTTTTCTAAAGTTCATGGAGATATTAAATTACATTATCATGTTTATGAAAATGAAAAGACAATTATGTTAGATACGATAACTCCAGAAGATATTTTAACTGAAGCTCATCAATCTGAGTTGGTGACATATAAAGGTGTAATGGTATCTAAGGAACATGCTGACAAAGATATGTTTAAAATTAATTTATTAAATATGTTACAAAATAAATAAAGAGCTATCTTTATTTTTTGAATTAAATTTTTGTTATTTTTTTAATTTCAATTGCATAAATAATATAAATATGATATTATATAAAAGCAATGGAAAAAATCGGACCTTTAGCTCAGTTGGTTAGAGCATCCGGCTCATAACCGGACGGTCGTAGGTTCGAGTCCTACAAGGTCCACCATTTTAAATGCGAGTGTGGCGAAATTGGCAGACGCACTAGCCTTAGGAGCTAGCGCCTTACGGCATATGGGTTCAAGTCCCTTCACTCGCACCATATAGATATTAAGCCTTATTGATAAGGCTTTTTATTTTTCAAAATGGTTTATACGAACATATTTTGTGATTTTACATCTATTATAATAGGTGATTGGATGAATGGTTTAATTGGCAATACACCGATGATTAAGATTTATTATCGTTATTTAGGAAAAAAACGTTTTTTATATACAAAATTAGAATTTTATAATTTAACTGGTAGTATTAAAGATCGAATTGTATATGAGATGTTAAAAAAGGCTAAAAAGAATGGTAAGTTGAAAGAAGGCGTACCCATTGTCGAAGCAACAAGTGGAAATACAGGCATTTCTTTAGCGGCGATTGGTGCTTATTTTCATCACCCAGTCATTATTTATATGCCTAATTGGGTGAGTAAAGAGCGGATGCTTTTGATGAAAAGTTATGGGGCAGAAGTACATTTAATTTCCAAAGAAGAAGGTGGATTTCAAAAGTGTATCGAGTGTGCGATGCGGGAAGTAGAATTAAATGGCGCCTATTATTTATCACAATTTTCCAATTCTGATAATTGGCAAGCGCATTATGAAACGACGGCAGAAGAAATTATAAAGGTAATAGAAAATGTAGGTGGTTTTGTATCGGGGATTGGGAGTGGTGGTACTTTGATGGGGATTGGAAAACGTTTAAAAAAGCAAAATGCTGATACAATTATAGCGGCATTAGAACCTGATACACTTCCTCTTTTATCGACAGGAAATTGCTTAGGAAGTCACAAGATTGAAGGAATTGGCGATGAGTTTGTCCCCGCAATCGTCGATCGAAGCGTGATTGATCAAGTCTATTTAATTCATGATAGTGATGCGATTAATATGAGTCGTAAACTTGCATCAGAGTTGGGGTTAGGAGTAGGGATTAGTAGTGGTGCGAATTTTTTGGCGGCCGTGTTATTAGAAGAAGAAATAGGTACTAATATTGTAACTGTTTTTCCGGATGATAATAAGAAGTATTTATCGACAGATTTGGTTTTAGATCTTGAAGATAATCAGACTTTTTTATCGAATCGAATCGAACTATTGAGTTATGAGATTGTGGAAAAATAAGGAAAAATATGTTTTCTTGTATGAGAATTCGCTGGTGGGAAGAAAATATGTTATAATACTAAATAGATATAAGAAAAGGTGATTTATGAAACTATATAATACATTGACAAGAAAGATAGAAGAATTTGTTCCTTATGAAGAGGGAAAGGTAAAAATGTATACATGTGGGCCTACTGTTTACCATTTTGCCCATATTGGAAACTTACGTAATTATATAATGGAAGATATATTAGAAAAAACATTGCGTTATATTGGATATGATGTGACAAGATGTATGAATATAACAGATGTTGGACATCTTAGTAGTGATTCCGATAGTGGCGAAGATAAGATGCTTAAAGGTGCTAAGAGGGAGCATAAAACCGTTTTAGAGATTGCAGAGCAATATACAAAGGCCTTTTTTGATGATTGTACGAAACTTCATATCAAGATGCCAGATATCGTATCAAAAGCAACCGATAATATTCCAGAATATATTAAAATTATTCAAACTTTATTAGAAAAAGGATATGCTTATGAAGCAGGAGGAAATATCTATTTTGATGTTTCGAAATTAAAGGATTATTATGTTTTAACGAATCATCGAGAAGATGAAATGGTAGTTGGTGTCAGAGAAGGCGTAGAAGTCGATCAAAACAAACATAATCAAGCTGATTTTGTACTTTGGTTTACCAAGTCAAAATTTGAAGATCAAGAGTTGAAGTGGGATAGTCCTTGGGGGGTAGGATATCCAGGTTGGCATATCGAATGTTCGGGAATTTCTCTTAAATATTTAGGAGAACATTTGGATATACATTGTGGAGGCGTCGATAATATTTTTCCACATCATACGAATGAAATCGCCCAATCAGAAGCTTATTTGGGTCATAAATGGTGTAATTATTGGGTGCATAATGAACATTTAAATGATGCGAGTGGAAAGATGAGTAAGTCGAGTGGAGAATTTTTGACACTTTCTTTATTAGAAAGTAAAGGTTACCATCCATTGGCGTATCGAATGTTCTGTTTACAATCTCATTATCGTAAACCTTTGGTATTTACTTACGAGGGATTAGATAGCGCAAGTAATAGTTATTTCAAATTAAAAAATAAAATCAAATCTTTAAAAGAACAAATAGAAGGGGCTATCGAACAAGAAAAGATGATTAAGTATCAAAATGCTTTTCAAAATGCGTTAGAAGATGATTTGAATACTTCCAATGCCTTGACCGTTCTTTATAATGTATTAAAAGATGCTGCTTTAAATAACGTAACCAAGCTGGCGCTTGTTTCTGATTTTGAAAAAGTATTGTCACTTGGACTATTAGAAGAAGAAACGTGTTCGATCGATCCTGAACTAGAGCAATATATTTTAGAGAAAATTCAAGAGCGAAGTGAAGCGAAAAAGAATAAAGATTTTTCTTTAGCAGATCAAATTCGTAATGAACTTGCTGAGAAAGGAATTATCATTCGTGATACAAGAGAAGGAACAAAGTACGAGATAGAATAGAGGTGTAATATGCCAATATATGGAATTGATACTATTGTTACATATTTATTGGTAATCATAGGTTTTATTATTGTTATTGCCGCCCAAACTAAAATTAATCGTGCATATCAAAAATATAAAGGATTAAAAGCAGAATGTAATCTAACAGGTCAAGAGGTAGCACGCAGAATTTTAGATAAGAATGGTCTTCATGATGTTCATGTCGTAAGTACGAAAGGAGAATTAACGGATCACTACGATCCTTCTCGTAAGGTGGTTCGTTTATCGAGGGCGATTTTTGATGGAACAAGCATTGCTTCCATATCTGTTGCGGCTCATGAATGCGGTCATGCGATTCAAGATAAAGATGGTTATGTTTTTATGAAAATTCGTAGTGCATTAGTACCAGTTGTGAATTTGGTAACATATATGGGTTATTTTGTTACGATTTTTGCTCTTTTCGTTGGTATTATGATGTATCTTCGAATTGGTATTTTGATTTTGATGGCAACACTCTTGTTTCAACTGGTGACATTACCAGTAGAATTAGATGCAAGTAAAAGAGCGAAACAAGAGCTAAAAGATTTAGGACTAGTGTCTGATTACGAAAGTAACCAAGTGAAAGATATGTTAGGTGCGGCTGCGATGACTTATGTAGCTAGTTTATTGAATACGATCTTAAACTTGTTACGCTTAATCTTACTTACTAGAAACGATGATAATTAAAAACGACTACAATTAGTCGTTTTTCTGTTATACTATTGTTGGTGATATTATGGATGGTGTTATACTAATTAATAAAGAATCTGGTTATACGAGTCGCGATGTCGTCAATTTGGTCGGAAAATATTTTCATACGAAAAAAATTGGACATACGGGAACATTGGATCCGATGGCAGAGGGGGTATTAGTTCTTTGTATGGGGAAAGCTACTAAATTAGTAGAAGTTTTGACTCATGATGAAAAAGAATATGTAGCTGAGATTACATTAGGAATCCAAACCGATACATTCGATTTGGAAGGAGAGATTGAGAAAGAGGAGGACGTGTTACGAACAAAAGAGGAGATTATCGATGTTTTAAATTCTTTTGTTGGTTCTTATGAACAGGAAGTACCGATCTATAGTGCAGTCAAAATAAAGGGAAGAAAGTTATATGATTATGCTCGTCATGGAGAGAAGATCGTTTTGCCAAAACGAGAGGTAAGGATAAAAGAGCTGGAATTAATAGGGGATCCTGTTATGAAAGGTGGACATACTGTTTTTTTGATTCGTACGGTTGTTAGTAAAGGCACTTATATTCGTGCTCTCGTGCGTGATATTGCGTCCAAATTGAATACTTATGGAACAATGTCTAAATTGACAAGAACGCGTGTAGGAGGCTTTAAAATCGAACATGCGAGTCGATTACAAGATATGGCGGATGGAAACTATCATGTTTTCTCTTTATTGGAAGTGATGGAAAATTATCCCAAAGCGAAAGTAGATACTAAAGTAGAAGCGCAGATACGAAATGGGATGATCTTAGAAAATCATTATGATAAATTTCCTATTTTGTTTCTTGATCAAGAAGAAAAACCATTGGCCCTTTATCAGCAATATGAAAAGAATCCGACCAAGATAAAACCATGGAAAACTTTTTTCTAATTCTGATAATTTTAGAAAAATACTTGCATAATTATTTGGATTAGTGTATATTATTAATGTACTTATTCTTGGAATTAAGAGTCTCCGACTTTTTTCTCAGAATCAAGCGAATTATGGAAAGGAGAATTGTTTATGGCTTTAAGTAAAGTAGAAAAAGAAGCTATCGTAAAAAAATATGCGAGAGGCGAAAAAGATACTGGTTCAGCTGAGGTTCAAATTGCAATCTTAACAGAAGAAATCAATCAACTAACTGAACACTTAAAAGAACACAAACACGATCATCATTCTAGAAGAGGACTACTTAAAAAAGTAGGGCAAAGACGTAGTTTGCTTAATTATTTAATTAAGACTGACGTTACAAGATATCGTGAAATTGTTAAGTCTTTAGGATTAAGAAAATAAGGAATAAAAGTAGGCACTCTTTTTTGAGTGTCTTTTTTGAAGAAAAGAGGTAAAGGATGAAGAAAGAGTTTAAGTTGAATTTTAGAGGAAGGGATTTAGTTGTCGAACATGGGGAACTTGCGAAACAAGCTGATGGTTCAGTACTTGTTCGTTATGGGGATACCGTTATTTTATCGACCGTTGTCGTTAGTGATCAGGCCAATGTGTTGTCGGACTTTTTTCCTCTCATGGTTCTCTATCAAGAAAAATTGTATTCGGTAGGAAAGATTCCAGGAGGATTTATCAAAAGAGAAGGACGTCCAACGGAAGCAGCAACTCTAGCAGCACGTATGATCGATCGTCCTATGCGACCAATGTTCCCAGAAGATTTTCGAAATGAAGTACAAGTTGTCAATACGGTTTTATCCGTAGATAATGACAATGCACCAGAACTTGCTGCTATGTTTGGTTCTTCTTTATGTACTTGTATTTCGCAAATTCCATTTGATGGACCAATTGCGGGAGTAAAAGTAGGACGTATTCATGGTGAATTTATCATTAATCCAACACCAGCTGAGTTAGAGGTATCAGATATCGATCTTACGGTAGCAGGAACCAAACATGCGATCAATATGGTAGAAGCAGGTGCGAAAGAAGTAAGTGAAGAGGATATGTTAGAAGCTTTGATGTTCGGACATGAAGCAGTTAAAGAGCTATGTGCTTTTCAAGAAGAAATCATCGCCGAAATTGGCAAAGAAAAGATGGAATATGAAAAATTGGAAATTAGTGATGAACTTCGTAACGAAGTGAAAGCACTATCTGCTCAGAAGTTGGATCAGGCTATGCGTATCAAAGAAAAATTAGAAAAATATGCAGCGATCGATCAAGTGAAAGAAGAAGTCGTTCAAAAATACGAAGAAGAAAATAAAGATCTTGACAAGGAAGAATTAAATATTTTACTCACCAAAGTAAAATTGGTGTTAGAATCGATTGAATATGATATTTTTAGAGCGATTACGGTCAATGAGAAAACGCGTAGTGATGGGCGTAAGATGACGGAAATTCGTCCTTTGAGTGCATCGATCGATCTTCTTCCTAGAACTCATGGTAGTGCACTATTTACACGTGGTGAGACACAAGCATTGGCTGTTACTACGTTAGGGGCTCTAAACGAATATCAAGTCTTAGATGGAATTAGTTTAGAAGCAGAAAAGCACTTTATGTTACACTATAATTTTCCAGCTTTCTCAGTAGGAGAAACCGGTCGTTATGGTAGTCCTGGTAGGCGTGAAATTGGACATGGTGCTTTAGGAGAAAGATGTTTGAGACAAGTAATGCCAAGTGAAGAAGAATTTCCTTATACGGTACGTGTCGTATCCGAAATTTTAGAATCCAATGGTTCTAGTAGTCAAGCAACCATTTGTGCAGGATGTATGTCACTTATGGCAGCGGGTGTTCCGATTAAAGCTCCAGTAGCGGGAATTGCCATGGGTCTTATTACTTCTAGTGACGGATCCGATTATACGATTTTAACGGATATTCAGGGAATGGAAGATCATTTAGGCGATATGGATTTTAAAGTTGGAGGAACAAGAAAAGGTATTTGTTCTTTACAGATGGATATCAAAATTAAAGGAATTACAAAACAAATTTTGAAAGAAGCTTTAGCGCAAGCGAAAGTAGCTCGTATGGAAATATTAGATGTAATGGAGAGTGTCATCGAGAAACCTCGTAAAGAAGTAAGTAAATATGCTCCAAAGACGATGATCTTCACAATTAATCCAAATAAGATTAAAGATGTGATTGGTAAAGGTGGAGAGACAATTACTAATATTATTTTAGAAGCAAGTCATGTTACTTCTGTAAATGATGTAAATGCTGTTAAAGTAGATCTTGCCGATGATGGAAAAGTTACGATTTATCATATGGATAAAGAAGTAATCGAGAAAACAGCCGAAATGATCAAAAATATTACCCGTGAAGTCGAAGATGGAAAGCTTTATAATGCGAAGGTTGTGAAAGTAGAGGACTTTGGTTGCTTTGTAGAATTATGGCCAGGATGCGAGGGTTTGGTTCATGTTTCTCAATTGGCTCGAGAACGAGTGGAAAAACCAAGTGATGTTGTAAAAATTGGAGACGAAATTATCGTAAAATCTCTTGGATACGATAAAAAAGGAAGACTCAATTTATCGAGAAAAGAAGCTTTAAAATAAAAATAAAAACAAATCTACTCACTCGTAGGTTTGTTTTTTTATGGGGTAGTATTAGTAATAAAAAAACAAATAGGTAAAGAACCTATTTGTCGAATGAATAGCAATTAATCTAATGAGCTAATAGCAGAATCGTAAATTCCTTTGAGGTCGCTATCATTGATTGTCATATTATATTTTTTACGAACTTCAGCCCATGCTTTTTGGGTTAAGTTTGTATCTTCTGATAATTTGTTATCGGCAATTTCCGTGATAATATCATCTTTTACATCTTCTAATGCTGGTTTTTCTTTTGCACTAACTTTTAAGATAATATGATATCCATAGGAACTTTTGACTGGTTCTGTCGTGTATTTTCCATCTTCTAGAGCATAAGCTGCATCCCAGAATTCACTTACGACATCTTGTTTTGTGAAATCAGAAATAAGTCCTCCTTCACTTGCACTTGCGGTATCATCAGAATTTTCTTTTGCTAGAGTATCGAAGTCAGCACCTTCATTTAATTGGGTAATGAGATCTTTTGCTTTATTAAGTGCTTCTTCTTCTGCCTGTGCCTTTTCTTCGTCCGTCATATCAGAGGTCGTGACAGGTTTTACTAAGATATGTTTTGCTGTAATTTCTCCAAAGATTTCTTCTTCATAGTATTTGTTGATTTCATCATCGGTAATTTCTGATTTTACCCAATTTTCAGCCACTTTACTTTTCTTATAGTCGACGATAATCGCTTCTCTAAGATCATTTTCGTCTGCATATCCGGAACTGATAAGAGCGGCAGTAAAATCTCTACCAGCAGCTTCATATTGTGCTTTTAATTGTTCGATTTGACTATCGGCATAATCCTCAGCTGTTTGATCGGTTTCGATTTCTTGATTGGCAATGTATTCGTCGATGATATTTACCATGATACTAGTGCCTGCCTGTTTTTTCATTTCGCTATATAGTTCTTCTGCCGTTACATCTAGTCCATCGATTGAGACGACCACTTCTTCACCATTTTGCAATTTTGGGACTTGTGTACAACCACTTGTAATGATCAGAATACTACATAGAGTTGTGAGCAATAATCCTTTTTTCATTTTATTCATACGTTTTATTTCTCCTTCCATCGTACATGTTATATCATATCAAAAAAAAGAAAAAAAAACAATAATTTGGCTAAAGTATTCACACATATCTAAAATTTCCATAAAATATTGTGAAAAGACAAAAAAAGGAGGAATGCTTATGTGTAATACAGGTGTATCTGGAGCTGCAATTGTTTTAGTATTATTTATTCTTTTAATTATTATACTAGGTGCCTATATTTAATAGTAACTGATAGGAGGTGCGAATATGGCTTGCCAAAATACATGTCAAAATACATGTCAAGAAACTCATGTACCTTGTAATAATGGAGCAGGATATATTATTATTATCGTATTATATATCTTGTTAGCAATTATCTTAGGCGCATGTATTTGTTAAGAAAGAGAGGGAACCTCTTTTTCTTTTTGTTACATTGTATGCTTGTCTTAGAAAAAAAGAACCTTTTTCCATTTTTCCATTTAATATTTATCGAGATGATGGATCGGCAGCTTAACGTTTTTAGAATTGACAAAAATTGTCAGTGTTTTTTTCGCGAAAATGCGGAAAAGTCTTTACAAATGGGTAAGAAAAGGTTAAAATAGTGGTAAACAGTGGAATAAAGTGGAGTAAAGTGGGTGATAATCATGTTCATGGGGGAATATCATCATACGATCGATGAAAAAGGACGTTTGACGATTCCATCTAAAGTTCGTTATGAATTAGGAGAGTCTTTCATCGTGACACGTGGAATAGACCGTTGTTTATTTATTTATCCAAAACATGAATGGGAACAGATTATCGCCAAGTATCGTCTTCTTCCTAATACGAAAGAAGCTCGTAATTTTATGCGTTTCTTTTTATCTGGTGCTACTGTTTGTGAATTCGATAAACAAGGAAGAATCAACATTAGTGCTCCTTTGATTAAATATGCTGGTTTAGAGAAAGAATGTATTATCATTGGCGTCAATGATCGTCTAGAAGTTTGGAGCAGAGATGCTTGGGAACAATTTATCGATGAAAATGAAGACAGCTTGTCTGATATGGCCGATCATTTGTTTTCCAGCAGTTTAAATATTTAGAGGTGTTTTATGCATGAAAGCGTTTTGTTAAAAGAATCGATCGAATATTTAAACTTAAAGGAAACGAGTGTCATTGTCGATTGTACGCTTGGTTATGGTGGACATAGTAGTCATATTTTAAAAGAGATTAAAAAGGGGTTTCTTTTCGCCTTTGATCAAGATCATGAAGCAATTGCGAGCAGTGAGAAAAGATTACGAGAAGTGGGAAATAACTTTTGTATTATTCAAAGTAATTTTGTCCATTTGAAAGAAGAACTACAAAAAAGAAAGATCGATCGTGTCGATGGTGTTTTGTTTGATCTTGGGGTATCAAGTCCCCAATTGGATGAGGGGGAAAGAGGATTTAGTTTTCATCAAGATGCTAGGTTAGATATGCGTATGGATCAAACGAGTCCATTATCTGCTTATGAGGTTGTGAATACTTATTCTTACAGAGATTTAGTTCGTATTTTTCGTGATTATGGAGAAGAAAAGTATGCGACTAGTATTGCCTCTTCAATTGTGAAATTGAGAGAGATAAAACCAATCGAGACGACGATTCAATTAGTCGATATTATCAAAGGATCCGTTCCTGAAAAATATAAAAGAGAGCATCATCCTGCTAGAAAAGTATTTCAGGCGATTCGCATTGAAGTGAATCATGAATTAGATGTTTTTGAATCAGCATTAAGACAAGCTTTAGAGCTGATTTCGGTAGGGGGAAGAGTATGTGTGATTACGTTTCATTCCCTAGAGGATCGTTTGTGTAAGCAAATTTTTAAAGAAGTTAGTAGTATTCCAAAGGAATTGAGAGATCTTCCCATGATTCCATCGGAATATGAGCCAAAATTTGAAGTATTAGCGAATATCGAACCAAGTCGTGAGGAATTAGAATACAATCATCGTTCGAGAAGTGCGAGACTTCGCGTGATTAAAAGAATAAAAGAATAAAGAGGGATTCATATGAGAGTGAAAAAAACACGAAAAATGAAAATTACTAAGGGTGAGAGATTACTCTATGTAGGCGGTTTTATGGCATTGGTAGCAACTTTAGTATTAAAGATTTTTTGTGGTGCAAGTATGGGAAATCTCAGTATGAATGTCGAGAAACTAAAGTATAATATCGATACCCAAAATAAGAAAATTGAGAGTTTGACGATGAAAGTCAATGAACTAACTTCATTTTCGAAAGTATCAGATGTTGTCAAAGACATGGGATTGGCGTATAATAATGAAAACATCGTTACGATAAACGAAAAATAGAGGTGAAACATGAAAACAAGAAAGACGATTAATAAAAATTGGAAATTTCCAAAGAAATTATTTCGTGTATTTCTTGTTTTTATTATGATTTTATATTTACAATTATGTTATTTGACACTATCGCCAGTTATCTATGGAAAAAATATGAAAGAGTTTGCAGCTAATCGTAATACGGTGAAAACCGTCCTAACGGCGAATCGAGGTACGATTTTCGATCGTGATGGAAAGACCCTTGCTCTTAATGTGTCTACTTATACGGTTATTGCTTATTTGAGTGAATCACGTACGACTGATGAGGATAATCCGCAACATGTCGTCGACAAAAAAATGACCGCTGAAAAACTCGCCCCTATTTTAGGTATGGAAGCTTCTGCGATCGAAGCATTGCTAAATCGTGAAGCTTACCAAGTAGAATTAGGTCCTGGCGGAAGAGGGATTACCGAACTTGTGAAAGATGAAATTGTTGCACTAGAACTTCCAGGTATCGATTTTATCGAGACAGTCAATCGTAATTATCCGAATGGAGACTTTGCTTCCTATATTATTGGTTATGCGAAACAATATGAGGAGACCGTCACCGATGAAAATACGGGGAATACACGAATTCAATATAATATTGTGGGAGAACTTGGAATCGAATCAAAATATGATGATTTATTGCGAGGAATCGATGGTTATTTGGAATATCAACGAGATCGATACGGGTATAAAATCCCCGATACGAAAGAGATTCGTATCGATCCAGAAGATGGAGCTGATATCTATCTGACGTTGGATTCTAGTATTCAGCGTTTTGTTGAAACAGCTGTCAAAGAAGCAAGTGCGACCTATACTCCAGAGTGGCTCATGCTTCATGTGATGGATGCTAAAACTGGAGAAATTTTAGCGAGTGGATCGACACCAAGCTTTGATCCGAATATTAAAAATATTACGAACTATGAGAATCCGCTTGTTTCTTACGTATTTGAACCAGGCAGTACGATGAAGATTTATACTTATATGTGTGCGATGGAAAAAGGCACTTACGATGGTGACGCCACATTTGCTTCTGGTAGTTTTGCGATTGGACCAGATTATATTAATGACTGGGATAATAATGGTTGGGGAACGATCAGTTATGATACAGGATTTCTTTATTCTAGTAACGTTGGAGTTGCCAATTTACTTCAAAATTATATCAGTAAGAGCGATTTACGTGATTGTTTAGAAAAATATGGATTTGGTGCTCAAACCGGTATCGAACTTTCGCGCGAATTCACTGGAAGTATTGAATTTAATTATCCGATTGAAGTAGCAGCAGCAGGATATGGACAAGGTATTACGACGACGGCTGTACAACATTTACAAGCTTTATCGATGATTGCCAACAATGGTAAGATGGTAACACCACGTATTATCGATAAGATCGTCGATCCGAATACAGGAGAAATTTTATATGAAGGAACAACCAAAGTAAGTGAACAATTAGTAAAAGAATCAACGATTAATAAAATCAAAGATTTGATGTATCAAGTAGTGAATAGTGATGATCCAAATGCGACTGGACGACCATTCAAAGTCGAAGGATTTGATGTGATTGCTAAGACTGGTACGGCTCAAATTTATGAAAACGGTGGTTATTTAACTGGAACGTATGATTATATTTATTCATTTGCGGGAATGTTTCCAAAGGATGATCCTGAAATTATCATTTATGCGGCCGTCAAAAAACCAAGTATAGGTGGAAAATTTGCGATTACGAATGCAGTAAAATCGGTGATTGAAAGTATTGCAAAGTATCGTAATATGTTCAATGATAACGATGAGACTGATGATACCAAGGAAATGATGTTGCCATCTTATCAAAATGAAAATGCCGAAACAGTAAAGGCAGCATTAGAAGACTTTGGAGCAACGGTAACGGTAATTGGGAATGGTAGCAAGATCGTGAATCAATATCCTTACAAGGGCAAAAGTATTGTCATAGGAGATCGTGTCTTCCTCGTGACGAACGGACCGGATAAAGTGATGCCTGATATTCTTGGTTGGTCTCGGGCCGATATTGAGACACTTGCCAATCTTTTAGGAATTTCTGTTACGTTTGATGGTTATGGATATGGCACATCTCAAAGTATTGTATCCGGGACTGCCATTACCGAAAATATGGAATTAGTCGTGACATTAAAAGAAAAATTCGATTTAGGTACAGAATTAATAGACGAAAGTGACAACTAATCGTCTTTTTCTTTTTTATTAGGTTTGATAAGAGTGATTTCTGGTATAATAAAATAGTGGTGAGATGTATGAAGACAAATAAAATAAAAATGGTTGTTTTAATTAGTATTATTATTTGTCTTGCATCGATGATGATTTATATTTTAGTATCAGCACCAATCCTTCATATGAACGGGGAAGCAAACATGACAATCGAAGTATTTACACCCTATGAGGAATTAGGCGTAGAAGCTAAAGTATTGGGACATGATATTCGTTCAAAAGTTCAAATAAAAGGAGAAGTCGATACTAATAAGGTGGGAGAATATCAAATTCAGTATATTGTTTCCAACAATGGAATTACTTCTAGCATAACGCGTTTTATCAAAGTAGTGGATCGAACGAATCCAGAAATTACTTTAGTTGGGGAAGAGGAAGTGGTCCTTTGTCCTTTAGAAGAATATGAAGAAGAAGGTTACCAGGCTATCGATAACTATGATGGTGATATTACAGCGAATGTGATAGTCGAAAAAAACAAGGATCAATTTTTATATTCGGTATTTGATCATAGTGGCAATAAAGCAGAGAAAAGACGAGTTTTTCGTTATGAAGATCAAACGCCACCTATCATTACTTTGCGTGGTGAAGCTAATTTGACGCTTTATGTAGGATCCACTTATGAAGAACAAGGCGTCGATGTCAGTGATAATTGTGATGATGTATCATCCCGAGTAGAAATGACAGGATCGGTCGATACGAATACTATTGGTACTTATACTTTGACTTATACGGTAACTGATCTATCTGGTAATCAAAGTAGTGTAGTAAGAACTGTCACGATAAAAAAACGACCAACGGTAATTGTACCAAAAAATAGTACGATTTATTTGACATTTGACGATGGGCCTAGTTATTTAACACCGCAAATTTTAGATATATTAAAAGAAGAAAATGTCAAGGCAACCTTTTTTGTTGTGAATCATAGTAGTAGTTATGATCAATATATTAAACGTGCTTATGAGGAAGGACATACTATTGGGATTCATAGTTACACACATAATTATAAACAGATCTATGCATCGGAAGAAGCTTATTTCAATGATCTTAACTTAATGCGTAATAAAATTTACCATATTACGGGAAGTTATACCAATCTTGTTCGGTTTCCGGGAGGAAGTTCGAATACTGTTAGCCGTTTTAATCCGGGAATCATGACAAGGCTTGCAAACCAACTAACGAATCAAGGATATGTTTATTTTGACTGGAATGTCAGTAGTGGAGACGCTGGAGAAGTAACGACAGCAACAGGTGTTTATCAAAATGTGATTGGTAGTTTAGGAACTTATCATAGTTATATTGTTTTGATGCATGATGCAGCTGGAAAAACTTATACAGTGAATGCTCTTCGAGATATTATTCGAACGGCGAAAGCAAAAGGATATCAGTTTGATAAATTATCGGAAACTTCTTATCCAGCACATCATCGTATTGCGAATTAATAATCCAAAAAGAATGAATCATTTTCATTCTTTTTTTGATAACTTGTACATATACATTAATGAGGTGAATCTTATAAATGGTTTAATCAAAAAAATAAGTCAATTGGAGACTTAATTCAGTACTTTTAAAATAAAAAAACAAGAACATATGTTTTCAAACACGATTAAATATGGTATAATTTAATCGTGAAAGGAAAAGGTAAGTATGGAGTATGAAGACAAAATTTTAAAATTATTTAAAAATGGATATTTAACTACTAAAGATGTTAACGATAATAATATTCCTAGATTTTATTTAACTAAACTTATGAAGGAAAATAAAATAGAAAGAGTAAGTCGTGGAGTATATATTAAAAAGAATGAATTATTTTCATTCTTTTTTTGATAACTTGTACATATACATTAATGAGGTGAATCTCATGTTTTTTAAAAATATTCATATTCGTATTAAAGTAGTATTGGTTGTTTTTCTTCTTTTATTTATTTTAATTATTGGGAAAGTATTCTATATTCAAGTAATTCAATATCATAAACTCAATCAATATGCATCGGGACTATGGAGTCGTAATTTACCGATCGAAGCAAATAGGGGGCTTATTTTCGATCGAAATGGCGTTGTGTTAGCGAATAATTTAACGACAACTTCATTAGTGTTAATTCCCAATCAAATTGAAGATAAAGATGAGGTCACGACGAAATTAGCAGAAATATTAGGAGTTACTTATGATGAGATGAAAGAACATGTCTATAAGAAAACTTCGATCGAGCGTGTTCATCCAGAGGGGAGACGTCTTTCTTATGAGATCGCCGATCAGATTGCGGCTTTAAATTTACCTGGTGTTTATTTGGTCAAAGAATCGAAACGAAATTATCCATATGATACTTTATTATCCCATACTTTGGGATTTGTCGGAATTGATAATCAAGGATTGTCTGGCTTAGAATTAATGTATAATGATTATTTAACGGGAGAATATGGTGCGATCAAATATTTTAGCGATGCCAAAGGTAACCGCTTGGAATTGAACGAAATTTATGAAAAACCACAAGACGGTATCAATATGACGCTGACGATTAACTTCGATATTCAATCTTCTTTAGAACGAGAATTGGATAATGCAATGCTGAAATATAATCCGGATCAGGCATGGGGAATTGTCATGGATCCTAATACGGGAGAGATATTAGCTATTTCGAGTCGACCTAATTTTTCTCCTAGCAACTATCAAGATTATACAATCGAACAGATCAATCGAAATATGCCAATATGGGCGACTTATGAACCAGGAAGTACCTTTAAAATTATTACGTTAGCAAGTGTACTAGAAGAAGGACTAGTCGATTTGGAAAGCGATCATTATGTCGATAGTGGCAGTATTCAAGTAGAAAATGCCCGTATTAAATGTTGGAAACATGGAGGACATGGTGATCAGACCTTTTTAGAAGTAGTAGAGAATTCTTGTAATCCGGGATTTGTCGTATTAGGACAACGTCTGGGTAAGGAAACCTTGTTCAGTTATATTGAAAAGTTCGGTTTTGGACAGAAAACGGGTGTTGATTTAAATGGAGAAGGTAGTGGTATTATTTTTGATCTAGAAGATGTGGGACCAGTAGAACTTGCAACGACTTCCTTTGGTCAAGGAGTATCGGTAACACCCATTCAACTTTCTGTCTATTAAATGATACCTATAAAATTACTAGAGGAATAAGCAGTATTTATACTAAAAAGTATGTCGTAGAGTATGAATATAGGTGTTTAATAAGAAGTTAAAAATATTAAAACCATCATTGACAAATGTGATTATTGAAAAATATATTTTTTCAACAAATTATATTTAATCACAAATGATAAAATAATTAATTATTTTATAAAATTTATGTAATTAGTGTTAATTTATATTTATGATAAATTTAGTAGTATAATAAATATATTGGAGGGACAGAGTTATGATTGAAAAAACAGTTTTTAAAAATGAAAAAGAAATTATAATGTATGTAAAAAAAGTCTATGGTTTAGACATTTGCAGTGTAAGAAAAATAGATAGAGGTAGTGCCAATATTTATTCCTTA
>CALVJD010000051.1 GCA_944332005.1 uncultured Bacilli bacterium | reverse complement strand
CAGATGTTAATACAATTTCTTTTCAAGGACTTTTAAATGTTACTGATGCACCAGTTACATTAAATGTATTAGTAGAAAATTCTGGATTTATATTTAGTGATGTTACCATAACAATTATTAAAATAGGCGATGCTAATTAAAAAATTGGTGGATTTTAATTGCTATGACTGAGCGATTAAATAATAACATTTTTCATTTATAAAAGCATTCTTTTTTGTGATAGTCGCTCTTTCTAAATTTTCCTTTTTACATATTTTATATTAGAAAAGGAGGGAAAACGTGAACGATGATATTTATCAAAGAGCACTTTGTAAGATACAGGATAGTAAGCATTGTAAACCAAGTTGTTGTGTAGTCGTGGGCCCGACTGGACCAACCGGGCCAACTGGTCCATCTGGAGGTGCAACCGGACCAACTGGGGCAACGGGACCAACTGGAGCAACGGGACCAACTGGAGTAACAGGACCAACTGGGGCAACGGGACCAACTGGGGCAACCGGACCAACTGGGGCAACGGGACCGACTGGAGATGCTGAAACATTAGCTATTGGCACGACTACTACCGGAGATGCTGGAACAAATGCGGCTGTTACTGATAGTGGTGTAGGAATCAATCATATTTTTGATTTCGTTATTCCTCGTGGTTTTGATGGTATTGATGGTCAAGATGGTGAAATAGGACCAACGGGGCCAACTGGACCAACCGGACCAACTGGAAGATGTGAATGTCGATGTCAATCGCAGGGACAAATGATCTTAAATGGTAGTATGGAAGCAAGGACCAATAATCAACCTTCCGATTGGGTATTTACAAATCCATCAGGAGTTACATCAATTAATAGTCAAGGAAGAGTTCATTCTGGTTCTTGGGCTGTTAATATAGAAGATAATTCAGCTATTGAACAAACCATTCCTGTAACTAGTTGTGGATGCTTTTATCTTTTATCTTTCTTTGCAAGAGGAGAAGGTAGTCAGGTTGGGTTAACAGCTACAGTTGTATTTGAAACGTCTACAGGACCTGTAAATGGTGGAACCATTTCTGTTAGACAACAAGATATTCCAACTGCCAATAGGAATTTCACTTTCTATCAATTAGTAACATCTGCTTCACCAGCCAACGTAACTGGAATTACTGTTAAATTTTTAGTAAATGCTGATGGAAAGCAGTCATTAGATTTGGATGATGTTTCATTAATAGTAGCTTAATTGATACAATCTCATAGAGAGATTATGATTATATCATATAATATTTTTAATGAGCTAGTTCTTTTTATAAAAGGATGGCTCATTTTTAATAAGAAAATATACTAATAATAGAAAGGGGAATAGTATGAAAGTATGTGTTTATGCGATTTGTAAAAACGAGAGTGCATTTGTCGATCGATGGGTAGATTCGATGAGTGAAGCGGATGAGATCTATGTATTGGATACTGGATCTACAGATGATACGGTTATTAAGTTAAAAAAAAGAAAGGTTCATGTGAAAGTCGAGAAAATAGAACCATGGCGTTTTGATGTAGCTAGAAATCGTTCGCTCGATTTCGTTCCTAGCGATGTTGATATTTGCGTTTGTACTGATTTAGATGAGGTGTTTGTTTCCGGATGGCGCAAAAAATTGGAACAAATTTGGCAGGATGATACGACGCGAGCTCGCTATAATTATAATTGGAGTTTTGATGAGTATGGTAAGCCCGCTGTCAATTTTTATATTGAAAAGATTCATAAACGAGATCAATATCGATGGATGCATCCAGTTCATGAGGTATTAACTTATTTAGGAAATGAAGAAAAATTTATAACGACTGATGAAATTACTCTTAATCATTATCCTGATGCGACGAAATCAAGAGGTAGTTATCTAGGACTTTTAGAATTATCAGTACAAGAGGATCCAGAAGATGATCGTAATATGCATTATCTTGGTAGAGAGTATATGTATTATGGAAGATGGAATGAATGTATTGATACCCTTATCAAACATCTCAATTTAAAACGAGCAACTTGGAAAGATGAAAGATGTGCATCGATGCGTTTTATTGCACGATCTTATCAAAATTTACATCGCCCTTTAGAAGCTAAAATGTGGCTTGATTTGGCAATCAAAGAAGCCCCTTATTTAAGAGAACCGTATGTCGAAAGAGCTTTGCTAGCATATCATGAAAAAGATTGGATGAAAGTAGAATTTTACTGTCGGGAGGCTTTGAAAATTACAGAACATGCTAAGAGTTATATTAACGAACCTTATTGTTGGGATTATACGATTTATGATTTATTATCACTTAGTCTTTATTTTCAAGGGAAATATGAAGAGGCTATTATTTATATCGATAAAGCAATCGAGATGAATCCAAAAGATACTCGACTTAAGAAAAATCGTCAATATTTTGTTAAAAAACGAGAAATTTAATTTCTCTTTTTTATTATTATTAGAACGTGGTATAATAATTTTGGTGAAGATTATGAGTGAACGAAAAAGAAAACATGATATGAAGAAGAAAATAAAAAAGTTTAGTACGTATGAGTTTTCGACGATCGATTATGTGAAAAGACATTATATTGAAAATGGTGTGGCTGTTATTAAGCTTAGTAATGTGAGATGGGAAGACTTTATCGATCCTCATAGTGAAAAACAACCTCTTTTAAAACAAGAAATGGCAGATTATATTAAAAGAGTGAGCTATCATATCCCAACATCTTATACGGTGGAGATTCAAATCGAAGATATTGGTTATTCCGAAGAAGAAAAAAGACAAATCAAAAAATTAATTGTCGATCATTTTGGGTTAGAAGTAGGAGATAAAATTGTCGATTTAAATTTAAATATGATAAAATCTTTTATATTGTTATTGGTGGGAATCTTTTTTTTAGGAGTATTTTTGTTTTTATCTTATTATGAGCAAAGTAATATCGTAGTTGAAGTGATGTCAATTGCTGGTTGGTTCGCGATTTGGGAATTTGTAGATATGATATGGTTTGAAAGAAGTAAGTTGCATATTGGTCGAATGAATGCCGGCCAACTAGCAACCGCAAACATTACTTTTGTTTCTAAATAAAAAAATAAAAAACGAATGGACTTCTATTCGTTTTTTTGTTACACTATAAGTTAGGTGATAGCCATGCTTTATACGTCGATCGAAAACAAAAAAATAAAAGATTTAAAAAAGTTAAATACGAGAAAGTATCGTGAAAAAACGGGGCTTTTTCTGGTGGAAGGTTCTCATCTAGTTTTAGAAGCATTTAAAACAGGTAGGCTCGTCGAATTAATTTTAGAGGAACATGAAACGTTTTCTCTCGATGTTGCGACGATGTATGTAACGCACCATATTTTATCTTATTTAAGTGATATGGAATCAGTTCCTGCCATTATGGGCGTTTGTAAAAAGCAAGAAAGAGAAGATATCAAAGGAAGGCGCCTATTGTTATTAGATGGCATTCAAGATCCAGGAAATTTAGGGACGATTATTCGAAGCTCGGTTGCTTTTCATGTCGATACATTAGTACTAGGAGAACATACTGTGGATTTGTATAATCCTAAAACGGTTCGCTCTAGTCAAGGAATGTTGTTTCATTTGAATGTGGTATCAAGATCACTTACAAGTTTGATTCCAAGACTAAAAGAAGAAGGATTTCGTGTGTTTGGAACTCGTGTTACGGGTGGAACACGTTTAAAAGAAATAAAAAGAGTAGAACGATTTGCCGTTATTATGGGAAATGAAGGTAATGGAATGTCGAAGGAAATAGCAGAGCTATGTGATGATTTTCTTTATATCGATATGAATGAGGAATGTGAAAGCTTAAACGTTGGCGTTGCTACTAGCATTATTTTGTATGAATTAGATAAGTAGGTGTAGTATGAATTATATTTATATAGGGAATATTGTAAATACCCACGGTATTAAAGGTGAAGTAAGAATCATATCTGATTTTAAATATAAAGATAAGGTTTTTAAAAAAGGATTCACGGTTTATGTAGGTAGACAAATGGAAGCTTTAGTTTTAAATAGTTATCGGGTTCATAAGAATTATGATATGGTAACATTTGAAGGAATTGATAATATCAATGATGTGATTGCATATAAAGGGGATAAAGTATATATCAATCGTGATGATATCGAGATAGATGGATATTTTGATGAGGATTATTTAGGATTATCTGTTTATGAAAATGATCGAAATATTGGTACTGTTGCATATTTATTAAAAAGTAAGAAATATGATTTACTAGTGGTCGATCAAAATGGAACAAAACATATGATACCTAATATTCCTGAGTTTATTAAAGCAATCGATTTAGAACAGAAGCGTATCGATATTTATGAAATGAAGGGATTAATTGATGAAGATTGATATATTAACACTTTTTCCTGGAATGTTAGAGGGATTCCTCAAAGAATCAATTATTAAGCGCGCAATTGAAAAGGGACATGTGCAAATTGAACTGTATAATATTCGTGATTATTCCAAAGATCCACATAAAAAAGTGGATGATTATGGCTTTGGTGGTGGAAAAGGAATGGTTCTAATGCCTCAGCCTATTTTTGATGCTGTAGAAAGTTTGCGAACAGAAGACAGCTTCATTATTTTGATGACTCCACAGGGAAAAACTTACAATCAAAAAATGGCGTATGACTTGACAAAAAAGGAACATATCATTATAATATGTGGACATTACGAAGGGTTTGATGAGCGCATTCGTACACTTGCCGATTTAGAAGTTAGTATTGGGGACTATGTCCTCACGGGTGGAGAACTAGCAAGCCTTGTCATTACAGATAGCATTGTGCGTTTACTAGATGGGGTTATTCAAGAAGAATCCCATATTCAAGATTCTTTCCACGATCATTTACTTGACTATCCAGTATATACAAAGCCAGTTGATTTTAGAGGTATGAAAGTACCTGATGTATTATTGTCAGGTCACCATAAAAATATCGACTTATGGCGAAAGGAACAACAACTGAAACGTACTCGCGAGCGTCGTCCAGATTTATTAGAAAAGAGATGATTTTATGGCTGTGAATGGTTATTATTTAGTTCGAAATGAATATAACAATCATGATGCCATTATTGACAATCGCAAGTTGCGTGGTTTTCAAGTGACTCCTAAAAATCAAGTAAAGTATGATGGAGTACAAGTTAATCACATGACGGTGATTAAACCAGCCTTTATCGAAAAAGTATTAAAACGTAAAATCAAACGTCGCTTAGATTTATATTTACAATATATTATTCGTTTATTAGACGATACAGAAAATCATTCTGGTGGAAATGATGGAATTCGTATCGCACTCAATGATTTAGATCGTTATAAAAGCATTATTCGTAATAAATATCGTATGTATTTAGATGAGAAGTATATTGAATTATTACTCAAAAAAATAGTTCTTTTAGAAAGAGAATTAAAAATCAAAAATTACTATTATGAACAAGAGTTAGAAGAAAGTGATAAAAAAGTAATAGGAAGAAATAGATAGTCCTTGCTTTTTTCTTATGGTTATGTTAAAATTTTAAATGTTGACATGGTCCGCTTATCATTTTGTGATTAAAAATGGAGATAATGACCATAGATTAAAAAAGGAGAGTGACATTGTGAACAAGGTAGAACTAATTACTAAAAGTCAAATTAGAAAAGATTTACCAGAATTCCGTGTAGGAGATACTGTTCGTGTTGATGTAAAAATCAAAGAAACAGACTCTAAGGGTGTTGAAAAGACAAGAATTCAAGCATATGAAGGAATTGTTACAGCAATCCAAGGTAGCGGAATAAGTAAAAACTTTATCGTACGTAAGATGTCAAGTGGTGTTGGAGTAGAAAGAACTTTTCCAGTAAATTCACCTATTATTGATCAAATTACGGTTGTAAGAAAAGGTAAAGTTAGACGTGCTAAGTTACGTTATTTAAGAGATAGTGTAAAACAAGCAAGAATTAAAGAAAGAAATTAATAAGGCCGTGTGCCTTATTTTTCTTAAGAAAAGAGGAAATTATGAAATATGTAAAAGAGGTACTTCCTTATGTAATGATCATAGTTACTGTTCTTTTAATTAGAACATTCGTTATTACACCAGTTCGTGTCAACGGTACTAGTATGGACCCAACATTAAAAAATAATGAAGTATTATTATTAAAAAAATATGATCATCATTATTCTCGTTTCGATATTGTCGTTTTAAATTATCACGGAGAAAAACTAGTAAAACGGATTGTTGGACTTCCTGGAGAGCATGTTAAATATGAAGATCATATGCTTTATATCGATGGGGAAATGGTAGAAGAATCCTTTTTGAATGAAAATAAGACGAAAGATTTTGATCTTACTGCTTTAGGATATGAAATCATTCCAGATCATTACTATTTTGTCATGGGAGATAATCGCAATAATTCTACAGATAGTCGTATTATTGGACTAGTATCAGAAAAAGATATTATTGGTACTACCAATTTTGCTTTATTTCCTTTTTCTCGGTTTGGATTTATTCAATAATAAGGATGAGATAGATTATGTCTATCTTTTTTTCTTTCTGATAGTTGGTAGACTTTGCAATAGTGATTTGATACAATAAAGAAGGATTCATAAATGAAAAAGATAAGTGAGGTGGAATAATATGGAACAACAATCTTTGTTTGAAATCCCTACTAATGAACCTTTAGCATCTCGCATGCGCCCAACAAAATTAAGTGAATTTGTGGGACAGACACATTTGATAGGAGAACATAAACTATTACAAAGAATTATTGAAAGTGATCATGTCTCTTCCATGATTTTTTGGGGACCACCTGGTGTTGGGAAGACCACTTTAGCACGTATTATAGCAAGTGAAACAAAGTCGGAATTTATTACTTTTTCGGCCGTTACTTCAGGTATTAAAGAGATTAAAAAAGTAATGGAGGATGCCGAAAACAATAAAAAAATGGGTATCAAGACGATTGTATTTGTCGATGAAATTCATCGTTTTAACAAAGCTCAACAAGATGCCTTTTTACCGTTTGTCGAAAAAGGTTCGATTGTTTTGATTGGCGCTACTACGGAAAATCCATCATTTGAAATCAATAATGCCTTACTTTCTAGATGTCGCGTATTTGTCTTAAAAGAGTTGTCCACTGAAGATATCTTATTGTTATTAAAAAGAGCAATTCGCGATCCAAGAGGATTTGGAGATGAAAAGATTGCTATATCAGAAAAATATTTGAACATGATTGCGAACTTTGCTAATGGTGATGCAAGAGCAGCCCTTACTACATTAGATATGATTGTTACTAATGCAGAAGTAAGCGATGATGGTACGTTAATAGTAAATCAAGATATTATCGAAGCATGTTTGTCGAAAAAAATGTTGTTATATGATAAGAATGGGGAAGAACATTATAATATTATTTCTGCTCTTCATAAGTCGATGAGAAATAGTGACCCAGACGCAGCTATATATTGGCTTGCTAGAATGTTGGAAGCAGGAGAAGATCCCTTATATATTGCAAGAAGAATTACGAGATTTGCTTCGGAAGATATTGGACTTGCCGATACGAATGCTCTAAATGTTGCTATCAATGTCTACCATGCCTGTCATTTTATTGGTATGCCAGAATGTAATGTTCATCTAGCGGAAGCAGTTATCTATATGTCATTAGCGCCCAAGTCGAATGCTTGTGACGTTGCCTATCAGTTGGCTAAGGAGGATGCTAGACAAACCCTTGCTGAACCTGTACCACTTGTGATTCGTAATGCCCCTACTAAGTTAATGAAAGAATTAAATTATGGAAAAGGATATCAATTTGCTCACGATAGTAAAGAGAAACTTACGACGATGGAATGCTTGCCACCAACGTTAATGGGGAAAAGTTATTATCATCCGGGAACCCAAGGAAATGAAATTCGCTTTAAACAACGCTTGGAGCAAATTAAGGCATGGAAAGAAAGACATAAAAATAGTTTTCACGAAAGCTAGAACCTAAAAAAATGAACTCTACTACCTGTGTAGATACAATTACTGTTGTTTATATTATAATGTATCTATAGGGAGTGATACAATGAATCAAGAAAAAATTGGTAAGTTTATTGCTAAGCTTCGAAAAGATCACAATATGACACAACAAGAATTAGCAGATCGATTAAATGTGACAGATCGAGCGGTATCGCATTGAGAAAATGGACGAAGATTTCCAGATGTTTCTCTTTTTAAACCAATATGTGAAATATTCGATATATCGGTCAATGAACTGATTAGTGGTGAAACCTTAGAGCAAGATGAAATTTTGGAAAAGTCCGATGAACATATTATTCATACTTTACACGATCGTGAAAAACAATAAAAAAGTCTAAAATGATCATTGGCATATTATTGTTTATCATGATTATTTTGATTATAATTGTAATTGGAAATATGCAAAATAAGTATCCAAAAATCGATCTTTATAATTTTACCATATTTCCTGCGGATTCAGATAAACCTTATACTTTGACAAAAGTGAGTATTCCAACTCTAATAATAGCAGGAACAAAAGGAGATTTTGAAACTCAACTGGTTATACCAATAGAAAAAATGATTGATATGTATAATAAAATTCCATCATCAAAAGTAATGATGAGAAGAACTAACGCAGAACACGGACAGATGTTGTATTCAGCAGATGGATATGTAACGTCATGGTTTATGTGGCAATTACAAGATAATGAAGAAGCAAGTAAAGCATTTACTGGTGATAATCCAGAGATAATGCAAAATGAACTTTATCAAAAACGAAAAATTAATTTTAACAATTAGTAAATTAAATATCTATAAAAAATTTACTTATATTTAATTAAATCTATTCAAACTTACTCGAATTTTACAAGTAATGAAAAGTCTTAAAAATAAAGGCTTTTTTGATATTTTACACTATATTACTAATTAGAGTTTTTTTTCATACCAGATAGATCGTGTGTTCGAATCACACCGTCGTTACCAATTTTGATAATTTTACTAGGTTTTAAACCTAGTTTTTTATTGGGAATATCTGATATAGGTGTTCCCATCTTTTTAATTTTAAGAATAAATGATATAATTATCTAAACAACAAATAGTAATTTGTAGAGATGATAGGAGTATTTATGAATAAAAAGTTAGTTAAGGAATTTTTAATAATAACATTTGTTATAATGCTAATATTTTGGGGTGGTTGTGCTTTAATTAGTCAAATATTTAACTTGACAATAAATAATATA
>CALVJD010000050.1 GCA_944332005.1 uncultured Bacilli bacterium | reverse complement strand
GATACTTGTGATCCAGCACGTTTATTTTGACTAATTACAATGTCTTTTGTTTTAGAAGAATTGGCATAATAGAAAGTACAAGTAAGTCCAGCATTTCGACAAGCTGTTTGTGCTTCTGCTTTAGTTTTTCCAATTAGATTTGGAACCGAAACGGCTTTTCCATTCGAAATGGTAACGACGATGATATCGTTGATGTTGATGATATCGTTAAAGTTGACACTATAACGAATTACTTCTCCTTTGGCAACATCATTATTGAATTCATATTCTTCTTGATATTGGATGCCATATTGACTGGCCCATGTTCGAAATTCATTTAAATTAGCAACTTCCTTCATACGAAGTTGACCTTTTGAAGTAACGATTTTAATAACCGTTCCTTCTTCTACAACATCGCCTTGTTTATGACTTGCTTCGATGATTTTACCGGCTTCGATCGTAGAATCGTAGCGATCTATAAAATCTACTTTTAAATTATTTGATGTGATCCATTTAATGACTTCATCGACGTTCATATTCATAATGTCAGGAACGATAATTTCTTTTCCTTTCGAAATGATAAGCGTAACTTGTCCTGTTTTAGGATCGATCATCGTACCAACTTGTTCATTTTGAGAGATGACCGTATTTCTTGGTACTTCTTCTGAAAATTCATATTGTAATTGATATGGGATTCCATTTCTTTTTAACCATAGAGTTGCTTCAAATAAAGTTTGTCCTTTTAAATCGATCATAGCAACTGGTACTAAAGCTGCTTCACTACCAAGTGACACTTCGAGAATTAAGGCATCGCTTCGTTTCATTTGTCCTTTGATATTTTGATTGATAATGATATCTCTTTCAATTTCTTCATTGATTGTATAATTTACTTCAACATTATTTAAAAAGTTTTCTTCGATGGTTTTTAAAGCATCGTCGATATTCCATCCAACCATGTTGGGAAGAATAATTTCTTTGTCATAATTTGGTCCATTTGAAATGGTAAGTTGTAGCTCATCGACATCTTTTAATAACGTTTTAGGAGCAATATTTTGACTTATGATGTGATATTCTTCGATATTATCACTATATTCGTATACTTGTTCGACGGTAATATTGTTTTTCGTCGTATAGTCTAGTACTTCACTTAAATTTTTACCAGTAAAATCAGGTAGACTTTCTGGTTCTGGAAGTTTCCAAAGATCTGCTTTGGTTCCTAAATAGAAAGTCGTTGTTCCAAACAAAAGTAGAGTAGTAAGTAGTCGAAAGATATTTTTTCCTTTTTTACATAAGATGCTGATAAGAAAGATGAGCATGGTTAGTAAAAGAAGAATGGTTACAATAACCGTTTCTAAGAAAAACTCTTTTTTTACGAACGTGAGGTAACCAAGACCACATCCACCGGCAATGATTCCTAATATCGTGAGTACGATGATCAAAATGCGAAGATAATTCTTTTTCTGGACTTTCGCTTCTTCTTGTGGATACTCTTTTTTTTGTTCTCGTATCGATGTGGGCTCCTGAAGATCAAGCTTCATCGTTTTGAATTTGACATCTTCTTCTGAATATCTTTGCTTTTCTTTTTTCTTTTCTTGCTTTTTCTTCTCTTTGAACGCTTTTTTATATTCTTCGTTTTCATTTAAAATTTCTTTCATTTTTTCAAGTTTTTGTTTTTGCAAATCTTGTTCTTCTTTTAGTTCTTCTTTTTTTAAACGTTCATGTTTTTTACGTTCACTTCTCGACATAAGATCAGTAAAAGAACTTGTTTTTTCTAATTTTTTTTCTCGTAATGATTCGAGTAGTTCTTGACGTTCTTTTTCGTTCATATTATCACCTATTATCATTATACCGAAAAATTTGTCGAATGAATAGAGGAATGTTATGGAAAAAGTAAAATGAGACACTATCATTTACAGAAATTAGATGGGAACGCTTTCAAAGAGAGAATGATTATGATAAAATAAAAAGGTAGAAAGAGTGATAGTATGAAGCTCAGTATCATCATTCCTGTTTATAATAATGCGGATAGTTTAGTACGTATGTTGGAGTCTTTCATTCACCAAGTAAAAGAAAATTGTGAAATCATATTGGTGGACGATGATTCAAGCGATGGTTCAAAGTCTCTCATTTCAAATTATATGAAATTATATCCTGTTATTATCGCGTATGGAAAGAAGCATAAAGGGATAGGTAGTGCGCTTAATGTCGGATTAGAAAAGGCTAGAGGGGAATATGTTGTCTTTTTAACCCCTGAAAACTATGTGTCTTCTGAATTTATAAGTGTTATTTTAAACCGATTGAAAGATTCTTCTGTCGATTTATTAAAGTATCAAAGACAGTATGTTTATCGTGATCGTGTTCGTTATGTCGATGATCATGTAGAGTTTAAGCATGATGGAGTTGATGCTTTTATCAACTTGAAGGCACTTGGTATTTCTTTCGAATTATTGGGGCTTTATGTTTATCGTCGTGCTTATTTGAAGTCCCTTCAGCTTCCTTTTTTGGATGATACACATTGTGAGAATTTTGGCATTGTGGGATATTATTTAGTGCAAGCGAAACAAGTTGATTCACTTCATGAAGGACTTTATTTTTATGTTGTTGATCAAAAGTCTAAAAAAGAAGATTATGCTCGCAAAAAAAGAGAATTGCAGGATATGATTGCTCATTTTGATTATTTATATCCAATTGCTAACAAGAATATCGAGAATCATTTGGCTTTAGAAGCTTATTTGAGCTATCTAACGGGTGGTATTTTAAAAAAATTATCTTTTTTAAAGAAGAATGACAAAAAAGAGATTATTGAAGAGCTTAAAAAAAGAAAAATCTTGAAGATTTTCCGCAAAAACAGCTCATTCAAAGAGTATCGGAAGATGGTCTTCCATATCTACTTTGATATTTATTTGAAGTTGGTGAGATAACTTTGCTTTTATGTTTTATGATAGGAGTGTTTTATGATACAAAAGTTTAAAGAGTGGATGGATGTTCATTTTGATCATGTTTTTTTGACTTTTTTATTTTGTCAACCATTTATCGATGTTGCTACTTTTTTTTCGATTCAATATTTTCATCTTGATGTATCGTTTGGAATGGTTATTCGTTTTACTTTTTTATTCGTATTTGTCTTGAATATTTTATTTCGAAAAGAGCAAAGGACAACACGAATCTACTTGATACTAGTACTTGTCTATATGTTACTGTTTGAAGGAATGGTTTTATCTCAGAAAGGAATAGACGTTGTTTTTTACGAAACAAAAGTGATGCTTCGTACCTTTTATTTTCCTATTTTACTTGTTTCTTTGATACCATATTATAGTCGTATCAAAAATATTGTTACCAATTTTAAAATTATTATTTTATATAGTATTTATTTATTTTTTATTTTTGCACCTAATCTACTTGGTTTAGGTCTTAATAGTTATACGGAAGCCAAGGAGGGAATGATTGGGTGGTTTAATTCTGCGAATGAGATTGGTGCTATTTTATCGATACTAATGCCTTTTGTGTTTGCTTATTTTTTAAAAACGAAAAAATATATTTATGGAATTCTTTATTTAGGAATGACATTATTTATTTTATTTAGTGTCGGAACCAAAGTCCCTATCTTTAGTTTTATGATCGTATCTTTCAGTTTTTTAATTTATTACTTTTATTATTTATGGAAAAGAAAAAAAATAAAAGTATTGATAATTAGTTCGTGCTTAATCATCATAGGAAGTATGCTCATGATTTCGGTTGTTCCGAAAACATCTTTTTATAAGAATCTGGAAATTCATATGGATTATTTAGGTATGGATTCCGTTACGGAGATTTTTACTAATTTTCATTATTTAGATCATTTTGTTTTTAGTGAACGTTTGACGCTTTTGATGAATTCACATGATTTGTATGAAGAAACAAATTTTAGTGAAAAGTTTTTGGGAATTGGTTATATTAGGAATTATGGAACAGATAAGGTTAGTATGAAGTTAGTAGAAATGGATTATTATGACATTTTTTATTGTCATGGTATCATTGGTGCAATCATCTATTTTTTACCCTTACTCAGTATTTTAATAATAGGATTGAAAAGGAAAAATATCATGATTCATGTTTCTAGTATCGCTGGGTTTCTTTCTGTTTTGTTAATTTTATTACTAGCATTTTTTTCAGGACATGTATTAATTTCTCCAGCCGTTAGTTTTTATTCTGCTTTCTTATTGTTGAGGAATTTAGAATTAGAAAAGAGTGTTTAAATGATGAAACGAGTCAGTATTATTGTGCCAGTTTATAACAAGGAAGAATATCTAGAACAGTGCTTAGAAAGTTTGGTGGGTCAAACACTAACTGATATTGAAATCATCGTTATCGATGATGGTAGTCGTGATAGGAGTTATGAGATTGCTTCTTGTTATCAAAAGAAATATTCTGATAAAATAAGAGTTTATAAAAATGATAAAAACAGCGGAATTGGGAAGACTAGAAATTATGGATTATCTTTAGCACAAGGCGAATATGTTGGCTTTGTCGATAGTGATGACTATGTGGAAGCAACAATGTATCAACAATATTACGAATTTGCAAAAAAAAATACACTTGATATAGTAACAGGGCATTATATGAAAATTTATTCTAACAAACAAGAGAGAGTTAATACTCCTTATTTTGCAATTGGAAATGTTCATTCTCGTCCACAAATCTTAAATTGGATCGATTATGGACCATGTAATAAAATATTCAGTATGAAAATGTTAAGAGAACATCGTATCTTATTTGAAGAAGATTTAAAATATGAAGATATGCCTTTTGTCGCCAAAGGATTGTATCATGCATCGCGTATTGGTCATATCGATCAGGGATATTATTGTTATCGCATCATAAAAAATAGTGAAACAACGACGATCGATGAACGTGTTTTTGATATGTTTCAAATTATGAATATTGTGAATTCTTATTACAAAAACGAATGGGGTCCAGAATTGGAATTTTTAAATATTAATCAAATCACACGCTATATGTTACAGCAGCGCTACCAAAAGGATGCTAGATTAAGAAATCGATTCATCGAGTATGGGTATGCTTATTTGGATCATTTAAATCGTAATTGGCGTCAAAATCCTTATTTTAAAAGTACATCTTTTTTAAAAAAGTTCGTAAAAAGTAGGAGAAATATGTTAAAATGGTATTGTGCTATATATGTTAACTTGTGTAGATAGGAGTTTTATATGAAAACGATAAAAAATATTTTTGCAAATTTTAAGCGTTATTCTTTTTTGATGCAACAATTAGTATCAAGAGATTTTAAGGTTAAATATAAACGTAGTGTTTTAGGAATTCTATGGAGTCTCCTTTATCCAGTTTTGATGATGATTGTCATGGCGATTGTCTTTTCACAGATGTTTAATATGCGAATGGAAGGGGTCAATTATTTAGTTTATTTGATGACGGGACTTGTCATGTTTAATTATTTTAATGAAGCATCTAACTTAGCGATGACATCGGTGGTAACCAATTTTACGTTGATGACAAAAGTGTATATTCCAAAATATATTTTTCCCATTTCAAAATGTTTATTTGTTGGGATCAATTTTCTTTTGACTTTGATTCCTCTTTTATTCGTTATTTTATTTACTGGAAGTGGGGCAACCAAATGCGACATTAATATTTATTACTTGATATTGCCTTACATTTTTCTTTGTATGTTTTTGTTTACAGTTGGGCTTGGTTTGCTATTGGCCACTATTTCTGTATTTTTACGAGATATGTTTTATATCTATGGAATTATATTGACGATCTGGCAGTATTTTACACCAATATTTTATGACATCCAGATGTTGCCGACTAAGCTGCAGGCAATTTTCAAGTTAAATCCCTTGTATGTTTTTATTACTTCTGCTAGAGAGATTATTTTGTTTTCAAAAATGCCTGATCCTTATTTATTAGTTTCTTCCGGTGTATTTGCAATTGGCATGCTATTAATTGGTATTTATTTCTTTAGAAAGAAACAAGATCAATTTATTTATCATATTTAGAGGAGGAGTTCACATGATAAGAATTAAAAATATATCTATGAAATTTAATTTAGGCATCGATAAAGACTTCTCTTTTAAGATGTTGTTTATTAGTTTGTTCGATCGCAAAAGAAGGCCTAAATTGGAAGAGTTTTGGGCTTTGAAGAATGTTAGCTTTGATGTCCAAAAAGGGGAAGTTGTTGGATTGATTGGTTCGAATGGTGCTGGAAAAAGTACGTTATTAAAAGTAGTGAGTGGAGTTATGAAACCAACAAAAGGAAAAGTAGAGGTAGATGGTTCTGTTGCTCCTATGATTGAATTAGGAGCAGGATTTGATCAAGAATTGACCGCGCGAGAAAATATTTACTTAAATGGTGCAGTATTGGGATATTCGAAGGCATTTATCGACGAAAAATTTAACGAAATTGTTGAATTTTCGGAATTAGTTGACTTTCTAGATGTTCCAGTAAAAAACTTTTCTTCTGGTATGGTAGCAAAGTTAGCATTTTCGATCTCTACTATTGTTGATCCTGAAATATTGATTGTCGATGAAATTTTATCGGTCGGAGATATTAAATTTCAAGAAAAAAGTAGAAATAAAATGATGGAAATGATTAAAGGTGGGACAACGGTTTTATATGTTTCTCATTCCTTGGCTTCTATTCAAGAATTATGTGATCGTGTCGTGTGGCTGGAGCATGGTGAGGTTAAAATGATCGGTGACGCAAAGACCGTGTGTGATGCTTATTATTTAGAACAAATGGGTGAAACACAAGAACAGGGCATACAACGTAGAAAGCAAGAAAATGAAGAAAAAAAACATAAAGAGAAGAATGTAAAAAGGAAGAAAAAACATGAAAAAGTTATTGATCGCCAGTTATAATATGAATTTGGGTGGAATTGAAAAAGCTTGTATCGAATTACTAAAAAACTTTGATTACACAAATTATGAAGTAACTTTATTATTACAAGAGAAAAAGGGGGTTTTATTAAATCAAATTCCAAAAGATGTAAAGATAAAAGAATACCGAATTTCCAAAAGTAAAAATGTTATTTTTCGAAAAATAGCAAATCGTTTTAAATTATGGTTTTACATTCTTAAAAATTATCATTATTATGATATGGCAATTTGTTATGCTACTTATGATATCCCGTCTTCCATTTTGACACGATATATAGCGAATAGAAGCGTTTTGTGGGTACATAGTAACTATGTTCAAGCGTATCAAGACGAGAAGCAAATCAGAAGTTTTTTTGATAAAAGAAAAATTTCTAAATTTCATGATATCGTTTTTGTTTCTAAAGAGGCAAGGAGTGATTTAATTCCTTATTATCCAAGTATTGTAAATTGTTCGAGAGTGATTAATAATTTTGTTAATTTTAGCGAAATTGAACAGTTATCTAAAACGTCAATTCCTATTGAAAAGTTAAAAACTACACTTCTTTTTGTCGGAAGACTAGAGGAAACGTCTAAAGGCCTTAGTAGATTGCTAACAGTGATGAAAGATTTTCAAAATGAACAAAAAAAAATAGATTTATGGATTGTGGGAGATGGACCTTCACGAACCGTATACGAGAGTTTTATTAAAAGTGAAAAAATCAAAAATGTTGTTTTTATGGGAATGCAAAAAAACCCGTATCCTTATATGAAACAGGCCGATCTATTTGTTCTACCATCAAATTATGAGGGCTTTCCAGTAGTATGTTTAGAAGCATTATCGCTTAAATTGAAAATAGTGACAACTATTGATGTTTCTACTGATGATTTTCATCTTTCCGATTATGTATGGATTTGCGAAAGAACATCAGCATCTTTGAAACAAACGATTGAAATTGCTTTAAAAGAACGTCCTAAAAAAAAGTTTGATGGTTTTAAATTAAATGATATGACTAAACATAAAATATCAGAATTATTAGGAGAAAAAGATGAAATATAGTATTATTGTATGTGCATATAATGGTGAACAGTATGTAGATCGCTGTTTTACTTCAATTTTTAATCAGACATATTCTAATTTTGAAGTAATCGCAATTAATGATGGAAGTAGCGATCAGACACATGAAAAAATGCTTAATTGGTCTGAAAGATATCCCGAAAGGGTAAAGGTTGTATCTAGTTCTAATTTTGGACTTAGTGTTGGAAGAAATCGTGGAATAAAAGAGGCAACTGGTGATTATATATTATTTCTTGATATTGATGATACGATCGAACCTACAATGTTGCAAATTTTAACAACCAAAAATATTGATAATTTTGATTTAATTAAAATTAGTTACAATTTAATTTTTAAAGATGGAAAAAAGGTTCCTGTAAATACAAATTATTCTAATATTATTTTTACAGGCGAAGAAGCATTTCATGAATTAGTTTCGTCAAAAATGGTATTTGAAATGGCTCAACTTTATGCTTATCGGCGAAAATTTTGGCAGGAAAATAATTTTTCTTTTACCAAAGGAAGGTATCATGAAGATTTTGGGTTAATACCTTACATTATTATAAAAGCAAAAAAAGTCAAATTATTGAATGTGTGTTTATATAATTATTTACAAACAGATCAAAGTATCACTAGAAATAATGATTATTGTAAAACACTGAAAAGAGCAAAAGATATATTGGATTTTTATATCGAATTGAAACAACAAATAGAAAACGAAAAATCTGTCTCTAAGAAAACGAAAGAGTTATTTTTAAGTTTTATGGCTAATGCTGTAATTGGACAATATTACAGATTACATAAGCAGGATAAAAATGATTATCGAAAAAAAATTATCGCATATCAAATTATTAGTGATTTAAGAGAAGATAGTTTGTTACGAAAATTAAAAAAAATAAAGACGAGAATAACAATTCAAAAGTCTTAGTACAAGGTAGTAGAAAGCAGAGGAATAAGTATGAAAATTGATAGGTTATTGAAGTTGAAAAAAAATGTAAAACACAAAGAAGAACATTCAAAGGCTATTTTTTATAACGATACTGATCGCAAAGGTTTTATTGTATTTGCTAGACCTATTTATATAAAAGAAAAACATTGTAAAATCGAGAGTGACGTCGAAGTATTAAATGGTTCAGGTTGCCAAATTAAAATATTGAATAAAAAAATGCGTGTAGTTGAAAACCTTGAACCTAAATCTCTCAATTATTTTGACAATATTAACAAATTAATATTTATAGGGATTACTGTTTTTCCTCATTCTGAAATTAAGATTAATAGTTTGAATTTAACATTTGATTATAATAAAGAAAAAGAGATTTCTTCTTATTTTGAGGGAGATTCTCTACTAATTTGTCCGGGTTATCCAAGCGAAGAAAATAAGTATAATTTTGCTTTTATTCATACAAGAATGCAAGCTTATCAAAAATTTAATTTAAAAGTTGATTTGGCTGTGGTTAATGAGAATTTTATCAATCGTACATCAATTAGCTATTTTGAGGATGTACGAGTAGTGATGACAGGATATAATGATATTCGTAAAGTATTGCAAAATCGTATATACAAACAAATTCTCGTTCATTTTTTCGATGAAAAATATGCTCAAATTCTAGATGCAAGTAACATTTTAAATACTTCAGTTATTTTATATTCACATGGAAGTGATACACTTTATCGTGTATGGGATAAGCTGAATGCAAGATATTTTGAACCGCTCACAACTATTCCATATGAAATTTCTAGCACCTTTCCTATTAAGGATGCTTTAATAAAACGTTATAACGAAAAAGAAAATGTTCAATTTGTGTTCGTGTCAGAATGGGCAAAAAAATTAAGTGAAAACTTAATTGGAATCAAGTATAATCATGCTTCTGTTATTCCTTGTAATATTGATGAAGATATGTTCAAATACGAAAAGA
Organism: uncultured Bacilli bacterium; assembly: GCA_944332005.1. Classification (GTDB taxonomy): domain Bacteria; phylum Bacillota_I; class Bacilli_A; order RF39; family UBA660; genus CALVRE01. The sequence continues at coordinate 8,563 of CALVJD010000050.1, read as the reverse complement.
AAGATCCTGAATTAAGAAAAAAAATTTTTGTACTTCGAAAATATGATAATTTGAGCACTTATGCAATTGATATTGCAGTTCGAGTTATATTGGAATTAAGCACAAGAGATTTCTTTTCGGATTTAGAATTTTCTTTTTATGGAGATGGAGAATATCATGATGTATTGTTGAAACCACTTCGTCATTTTTCAAATGTGCATATTTATCAAAAATTTTTATCTCATCAAGAAATTGCTCAAGTACATAAGGAACATGGAATTGGATTATTTGCGACAAGGTTTGATACACAAGCAGTTTCAGCATGTGAAGCAGCTTTATCCGGCAATGTTGTAATTACATCAAAAGGGGTTGGAACGGAAGAATATATTGATCCTAAATTGGGAACTTATTGTGAAACTGAAAATATTAAGGAATATGCAGATTTAATTGAAAAAATATATAAAGATAAATCTTTATTTTCTAAGTTGTCAAAGGGCATGCATGAAAGTGTAGCAAAAACTTGTGGAATTCAAAAAACAATTCAAAAAGATATTGCTTTGTTGAGTGCAGAACCAGATTTTAAATTACAAAAATATCAGAAACCAGTTAAGAAGCCAATTTTGACGATTGCTGTTCCATCTTATAATGTAGAAAAGTTTTTAATAAATGGAATTCATTCGTTGATTGATAATAAATATTCTAATAAATTAGAAATTTTAATTATTAATGATGGATCAAAAGATAATACCGCTGAAATCGGAAAACAATTAGAAGAATTAACCACTGTAGATGGGAAGTCGATTGTTAAATTGGTTGATAAAGAAAACGGTGGTCATGGTTCTACAATCAATAAAGGAATTGAACTTGCTACTGGAAAATATTTTAAGTTAATGGATGGAGACGATTATTTTATTTATGATGATTTCATAAAGTTTATTGATATTTTGGAACATGAGGATAGTGATATTATCTTAACAAATTATGTAGCAGATTATGCTATAGATGCAAAAAAAATACCTGTTCGTCATTATGAGTTTATGATTCCTGGTGTTCAATATCGATTAGATTTAATGGATGACTTTGGTTATGGATTTGAAGAGTGGGGACCATTATTGTCCACTTCTACGTATAAAACTTCTATTTTAAAAGAAGCTAATTTTAAAATTGATGAACATTGCTTTTACGTAGATATGGAATATAATTTTATAGGCTATCTTCATTCTAATACAGCAGTTTATTATCCTCTTGATATTTATAATTACTATTTAGGACGAGCTGGTCAATCCGTTTCAAGAGAATCTTATCGTCGTAATTTTAAAAATCATGAAATAGTAACGTTTCGATTAATAGAAGAATATTATAAAATTTCTAATATTAGTGATAATAAGAGGAGTTATTTAAAAAAACGAATTGTATTGCCTATGGTAAAAGCTCAATATTATGTTTTAACAGAAAATTTAGCCAGTGGCAAAGAATTCCGATTATTCGATCAAAAATTAAAAAAATATCAAGAGATTTATCATGATCCAGAAATTGCAACAAGAGGAATGAAGGCGTATCGATTATTGAACGGACATGCTTTAAAATTTGTTACTGGATTAATTATTTTAAAAAAGAAAATTTTAAAAAGGAGATAGTTATGAATACAAAATATCTAATAATAGGTGCTGGAGTATCTGGCTTGACTTTTGCAAATTATGTAAAAGGAGATTATTTAATTGTTGAAAAAGAAAATGAAATTGGAGGATACTGTCGAACCATTTATAAGAAAGATTTTGTTTGGGATTATGCTGGTCATTTCTTTCATTTTAATACTGAAGAATTTAAAAATAAATTCATAAATGAAATGGATCCTAAAGATATTATTATTAAGAATAAATGTACAAAGATATATTATAAAGGGAAATTAATAGATTATCCATTTCAAACAAATATTCATGAATTGGAAAAAGAAGAATTTATTGATTGTTTATATGATTTATTTAATAAAGAAGAAAAAGATAGTTATGATAATTTTTTAGATATGTTATATGGAAAATTTGGAAAATCAATTTGTGAAAAGTTTTTAAAACCATATAATGAAAAACTGTATGCGATTGATTTAAAAGAATTGGATCAGGATGCTATGGGAAGGTTTTTTCCATATGCAGATTTAAAGGCAATTATTAATAATATGAAAAATAAGAAAGATGACTCTTATAATAATCATTTTTTATATCCACGTGGCGGAGCGGGAAGTTTTATGAATATTTTATATCAACATTTGGATTCTGATCGTGTGTTGTTAAATACAGCTGTTGTATCGATCGACTTAGATGCTAAGATAGCAATTTTAAACAATGGTCAAACAATACATTTTGAATATTTGATTAATACTATGCCATTAAATCGTTTTTTAGAGGTTATTGATGACAGTAAATATCAAAAACTGCATGATCTACTATCTTATAATAAAGTCTTAGTGTTTAATTTAGGATTTAATAAAAAATCTAAATTAACACAAGAAAATTGGATTTATGTTCCGGATCCTAATATCAATTTTTATCGAATAGGTTTTTATGATAATATTTTGGATACTAATAAGCTTAGTATGTATATTGAAATTGGATATCCGAAGGATGTTAAAATTACATCGTCGATGATTGAAGAGCAACTAAAGTTGACATTAGAAAATCTAAAGCAAATGGATATTGTTACGGATGATATGAAATTAGAGGAATATGTCGCATTAATTATGGATCCTGCTTATGTTCACATTAGTACTAAAACAGATAAAATGGTTAAAGAATTTATGAATGATATGGATTCCAAAAATGTGTATAGCATTGGTCGCTATGGCGCATGGACGTATTGCTCTATGGAAGATAGTATGTTAAAAGCAAAAGAATTGGCGGAACGTATTTAATTTCTGCTTTTTCTTTTAGTATTATAAATGGGAGACAATGTTTTTGAGATGGGGAAGTCATCTTTACTCTCTATTCTGTTTCCTGTATAATAATGGATAGGTGATAGCATGAAAAAAGTGACAATTTTAGCGTTGCATTTAGGAATTGGTGGAATTGAAAAAGCATTAATTTCTGTTGCCAATATGCTTTCTTCTGATTATGAAGTTGAGATAATTTCAACTTATCAAGTGCTACCTAGCCCTGCCTTTTTATTGAATGCAAATGTAAAGGTAAAGTATTTAATTCCAGGTGGAAAACCAAATAAGAAAGAATTTTTAGATGCTATTCAAAAACATAAGTTTATACGGGCTTCAAAAGAGGGAATAAAAGCAATGCATTTGTTGTTTTTGAAAAAAATACGAATGATAGAGGCCATTAAGATATGTGATAGTGATATTATTATTTCTACTCGATATATTTATAATTTATGGCTAGGTAAATACGGAATTATGAATTGTTTAAAAATAGGATGGGAACATAATTATCATAACAATGATCAAAAGTTTATAAATAAAATTGTTTCTTCTGTTCAAAAATTAGATAAGTTTGTATTGGTTTCGGAGGAATTGAGGGATTTCTATTCAAAACGAGTTCCTTCAAGTTGTCAATGTGTATATATTCCTAATACGCTTTCTTATTGGCCTAAAAAAATGTCCACTTTGGACAATAAAAAAATGATTTCAGTAGGTCGTTTAGAAAAAGAAAAAGGATTTTCGGATCTTATCGACATATTCAAATTATTTTATGAGAAGGATCAAAGTTGGATGTTGGATATTATTGGTGGAGGATTTGAACAGGATAATCTTCAAGAAAAAATTAAGATGTATCATTTGGAATCGAATATTACTATTCATGGAGAGCGCGATGAAAGCTATGTTCGAAAACATTTACAAGAGGCTAGTATTTATTTGCTCCCTTCTTTTACAGAATCGTTTGGCATTGTAATTTTGGAAGCGTATTCTTATGGACTTCCAGTTGTAGCATTTGACACTGCCTCTGGAGCACGTGCACTTGTAAAAAACAACCAAACTGGTTTTTTAATTGCTGATCGTAATAAAGTAGCTATGAGGGATTCTATGTTACAGTTGGCCAATATGAAAGAGTTGAGAACAAAAATGGGCATAAATGGTCGAGAATATGCTAAAAACTATTTAGAAAAGAAAGTAAAGCAAAAGTGGATCACACTGATAGAAGAAGGAAGATAATATGAAAAAAATATTGTTTATATCAAGTTCTGGTGGACACTTTTCTGAACTGATGCAGCTAGAGCCACTTTTTTCCAAATATGATTCTTATTTTATTACGGAAAAAGTGAAATCATGCCGAAATTTAAAGAAAAAATATAAAGATCACGCTTTTTATCTGTTGTTTGGTACAAAACATCATATTTTAAGTTATTTATTCATTTTCCCTTATAATTGCGTTAAGAGTTTATTTTTATACTTTAAAATAAGACCCGAATATATTATTACGACAGGTGCTCATACAGCAGTTCCAATGTGTTATATTGGAAAAGTATTTGGAAGTAAAATCATTTACATTGAAACGTTTGCTTGTATCGATTTAAAAAGTTTATCCGGAAGAATGGTATATCCGATTGCGAATCTTTTTTTAGTACAGTGGAAAAATATGTTAAAATTATATCCGAAAGCAAAATATATTGGAAAGATATTTTAAGGAGGTATTATGATATTTGTCACTTTAGGTACACAAGATAAACCATTTAAAAGATTGTTAGTCGCAATTCAAGAGCAAATTGATAAAGGCAATTTAACAGATCAGGTGATCGTACAGGCTGGTTGCACAAAATTTAAGTCAAAGGATATGGAAATATATGATTTGATGGAATCGGAAAAATTTGAACAATATATGAAAGATTGTGATTTGTTGATTACCCATGGTGGGGTAGGGTCTATTTTAACAGCACTCGAAAATGGGAAAGCGATTATTGCGGTTCCTAGATTGAAGAAATACCGAGAAGCTGCGAATGATCATCAAAAGCAAATCATTGAACAGTTTGCTCACGATGGATATTTATTGCCTCTTTATGACTTGAATGAATTTGATGCTGTACTTCAAAAGCGGAAAAGATTTAAGCCACGTCGATATATTTCAAGATCAGAAGAATTTATTCGATCGTTAGAAGAATATATTGAAACTGGTAGAATAAAAGAAAAAAATTGTGATTAATTTGTTTTTTTTGCATATGCTATAGTATAAGACGATATCATACTTAAATTGACATTTTGAATGGAATATGATATATTCTTATATGTAATTGATGGCACATTATTCTAGTCAATTACATCTATGAGGAAGGCGGGGCTAAAAATCCGCTAAAGAGCATATCTGTGAAGCTTTTGGTGCTTGCTTTATACGCCCAGTTTAGGGTGGGTGCTGGAAGATAGAGTATTGGGCGCTCGTAATGGCATACGACTCCGACCCAGTACTCGTGGAGACCTAATCTTGTAATAAGCTGTATTTTAATAAGGTGACTTATTACGAATTAGGATTAAACCTACTAGGCAGGGTAACTTGTGAGTAGTGTAGCTTGTCCTGAGTGATATTTGGGAATCGTTGATCTACCTAAATCGTTGTTAGCTAAAACGATTTGGGCATTGCAATGTGAAACAATTGTTGCAAAAGGGAATTATTCATAGATGATTGGGGAGGAAATCTCCTAGAGTGAATTCATATAGGATTGCAGTACGTACTAAGTGGCAATCAAGTCTTGTATTCGGTGACGATACAATCACTTTCTAATGGGGAACCGCTTATTTGGTAACGAATAAGTCGAAGTGAGGGAAATCCTACTTGACCTAAGGCGTAAAGTTTACTATATGAAGCGCCATAATTATTTTGAAATATAAGGGATTATCCCTTTTTTCTTTTCTATAAGGAAGGTATTATGAAGTTGGAGAAAGAAACAATCAAAAAATTTAAGAAAAATATTGAAAAACAAGATAAGAAACATAAACGAAAATCGAATGTTCATTGGATTATTACCATTACGGTGATGGCATTTATGATTTCTTTTTGCTTTTCCTTTGCGACCGAAACGATTATGCCTAATGTTCCTGTTTTGATGGGAACAATTCTTTTATTTGTTTTTATTGGTCTTGGTATTTTATTTGACATGATCGGAGTAGCTGTTACTTCGGCGGATGAAAAGCCGTTTCATTCGATGAGTGCCAAAAAAATGAGAGGTGCTAATGTTGCCGTTTACTTAAAAAAGAATGCAGATAAGGTTTCCTCTTTTTGTAATGATGTGATTGGTGATATTTGTGGTATTGTATCGGGATCGGCTGGAGTTTATATTGCAGCAAGTTTAGCAAGTACGCTTCATATGAATAGTTTTCTTGCATCTTTACTTATAACAGCTTTGATTGCTGCCTTAACGATTGGTGGAAAAGCGATGGGGAAAGGAGTGGCTATTAATAAATCAACGATGATTCTCTATGAATTTTCTAAGGCCATTTCTTATATTTATCACCCCAAAAACAAATGATCAAAGAACTTTCGAATAGAAGGTTCTTTTTTATCAGAAATGATTGACATTCCATATGGAATGAGGTACAATGAAGCTGTAATAATAGTAATTATTACTACTTTAGAGGTGATTTATGAAATACTCAAAGCAACGAGAAGCAGTACTCAACGCAGTATTATGGAGTAATGGTCATCCCAATGCTGAAACGGTTTATGAAAATGTGCGAAAAGAAATTCCACATATCAGTTTAGGAACGGTATATCGTAACCTCAATTTATTAGTAGAAAAAGGAATGATTAAAAAAATTTATATGCCGTCTCAGAGTGATCGTTTTGATAAAGAATTGGAGCATCATGATCATATTTATTGCGAAGGATGTCATCAACTATTTGATATTTCAACATCAAATTTAAATGAAATCAATCAGATTGTCGAAAAAGAAACGGGATTTCAAATACTGTCACATGATATTGTTTTTCAAGGGTTATGCAAAAATTGCCGACAAGAAAGAAAAATAGAAGGAGAGAATTATGGAATTAAAAGGATCTAAAACAGAACAAAATTTAATGACTGCATTCGCAGGAGAAAGCCAAGCCAGAACGAAGTATAATTATTATGCTTCACAAGCCAAAAAAGATGGTTATGAACAAATGGCAGCTATTTTTGAAGAAACAGCCGGAAATGAAAAAGAACATGCAAAATTATGGTTTAAATTATTACATGGTGGTAAAATGCCAAGTACACCAGAAAATTTATTAGATGCTGCTAATGGTGAAAATTATGAATGGACTGATATGTATAAAAACTTTGCTGAAGTAGCAAAAGAAGAAGGATTTGATCATATCGCATATCTATTTACGGAAGTTGCAAAAATTGAAAAACGCCATGAAGAAAGATATCGTAAATTATTAGGCAATATCGAATCAGATAGTGTTTTTGAAAGTGGAGAACAAGTAGCTTGGATCTGCCGTAATTGTGGACATATTCACTTTGGAAACGAAGCTCCAGAAGTTTGTCCAGTATGTGCTCATCCAAAAGCATTCTTTGAAAAATTCTGCGAAAATTTTTAATAGAAAAATAAAGGACACGAGATGTCCTTATTTTTGTATCAGAATGGAAAGAATAAAAGCTTAAAATTATCAATGAAACATACATAGAATTGCTTAGATTAGCCATATTAAAAAATGGTGATGATATGGAAAATGTGCTAATAACAGGAGCGAGTAGTGGAATTGCTAGAAAAGTAATTGAACGTTTAAAAAAGAAGAATTATCATATTTATGTAACGGTACATACCGAAAAACAATTGGAGCTAGCAAAAGAAAGATATCGGAATGATTCCAATGTTACTTGTTTAAAACTGGATATTACAAACAATCGTGATAGGAAGCAATTAGACAATATTCGAATCGATGTCTTAGTTTGTAATGCAGCCATAGGATATGGCGGAAGCATTGCTGAAATGCCAATGAAGCGTGTTCGTGATAATTTTGAAGTGAATGTTTTTTCTAATTTCGAAGTCGTGCAGTTAGTAATCAAGCAAATGATCAAGCGAAATCACGGACGAATTGTCATGATATCTTCTTTAGCCGGATTGATACCAGTTCCATTTCTTGGGACCTATTCTGCTACCAAAGCAAGTATTAATATGCTTACGACTTCACTATATTACGAATTAAAATTAGTGGATACGAAAGTCAAACTCATTCTAATCGAACCAGGGATGTATCATACTGGTTTCAATCAAGTTATGATTGAAAATAAATTTGATTTTATGAATCATCAATCTTTATTTCGAGAAGAATTAGAAATGATAAAAAAATATGAACCAAAAATTTATCGCTTGTTAGAAACGAATAATTTAAATTCTATTGTTCGAAAAATCGATAAAGCGATTACTTCCAAGCATCCGAAATTTCTTTATCGCTCTCGTATTAGTCAAGTGATTGGGGTAAAATTATATCAATTATTTTTTAGTTGATTAGTAATAACAGCAGAAATTTGTAATTTTTTTAAAAAGCTATTGTCAAAAATAAGCAAATTTGTTATAATGGATTTGCTTGATTTTATGGCGATGTAGCTCAGTTGGCTAGAGCAATCGGTTCATACCCGATCGGTCGGTGGTTCGAATCCACTCGTCGCTACCAAT
>CALVJD010000049.1 GCA_944332005.1 uncultured Bacilli bacterium | reverse complement strand
TATCTTCGTTTTTATCATTTTTCATCGTACGAACTTTTCCATAGGCAGTTCCAACGACAATTGGATCCCCTAGACGAAGGGTCCCATTTTGAATCAAAATCGTTACTACTGGTCCTAAGTGTTTATCAAGTCGTGATTCTACGACCGTTCCACTGGCATAACGATTAGGATTCGCTTTATATTCTTGCATCTCAGAAATGAGAAGAATGTTTTCTAGTAACTCATCAATACCTTCTCCAGTGACTGCTACTATTTTATTGTATAAAGTGTCTCCACCCCATTCATCTGGAGTAAGTCCCATCTCTGATAATTCCGTCATAATACGTTCTGGATTAGCACCTGGTTTATCCATTTTATTGATAGCAACGATGATCGGAACTCCAGCTGCTTTAGCATGATCGACTGCTTCTTTCGTCTGAGGCATAACACCATCGTCAGCTGCAACAATAATGATAATAATATCTGTTATTTTTGCTCCTCTTGCACGCATTTCTGTAAAAGCAGCATGTCCTGGTGTATCGATAAACGTAATTGGTTTCCCTTGGTAATTTACTTGATAAGCACTGATAGCTTGGGTAATCCCACCTGCTTCACTAGCTGCAACGTTCGACTTACGAATCGTATCAAGTAAAGTTGTTTTCCCATGATCGACATGTCCCATAATGGTTACAACAGGAGCACGCTCCACCAAATCTTCTTCGCGATCCACGATTTCAAATGCTTCAAAGTTTGTCACATCCGCTGTTTCTTCACGTTTTAACTCTTTCTTATAATCCGATACGATCAATTCTGCTTGTTCTTCTGTTACGACATTATTGACCGTTGCCATGATACCTAACAAAAATAATTTCTTGATGACCTCCGCTGGTGCTACATGAAGAGCTTTCGCTAAATCACCAATCGTCATTCCGTCCCTATAAAGAATGACTTTGTCATGATCAATTGGAGCATTGGACATCAATTTTTCTTTATTTTTATACATGGCTTTTTTCTTGTTTTGAAATTCTTTTTTACTATTCGCATTGGGAATCGATTTCTTTTTGTTCTTTTGAGGCTTCAAAGTATCTACTTTTATTTTTTCTTTACTGGTAATTTCTTCAGCAATATCCTCTAGTTCTTCCAACTCTTCCAGTTCTTCCTCTTCTTCCACTTCATTATTCAACATAATGTCTAACTCTGTGATCATTTCATCATCTAGCAAATCATCCTCGTTCGTGATATCAAATCCCAATTCTTTCCCCATTGCTAGAATTTTTTCTACTGTTTTATTTACGTCTTCTGCATACTCTCTTACAGACATCATAAAATCACCTCTTTCTATATTGTCCTAATTTTAACTCCTACCTCTTGGAATAGATCCATCGTTCTTCGATCAGGATAGGTACCATTTACCACCACTTCTTTAATTCCGGCATTAACGATCATCTTACCACACGTAAAACAAGGTGTAACCGTAATATACATAATGGCTCCTTCCGTCGCAACGCCATTTTTGGCAGCCTGCAACAATGCATTTTGTTCTGCATGAACGGCTCTACAAATATCTAATCGTTCCCCACTAGGGATATTCATTTGTTTGCGAATACATCCTAGTTTTTCACAATGTTCGCTTTTACTTGGCGCGCCATTATAACCAGTCGAAATAACGGCATTATTTTTGACTAAAACAGCTCCCACCTGTCTACTCAAACAAGTGCTTCGTTTCGCGGCGAGATGCGCGATCTCCATAAAATATTCATCGAAACTTAGTCGATCCATACAACACCTACTTTACTAACGCTTCTAATTCTTCGTAAATCGTATCTGGTATTTCTACTTCGAGCGTACGATCCAATATTTTTGTTTTTTTAGCTTTGGCAATTACTTCATGATCAAGTTTTAGATAAGCTCCTCGTCCATTTTGTTTTCCTGTCATATCGACAATGACTTCATTTAAAGGGGTTCTCAAAACACGTACTAATTCACTTTTCGGATATTTCTCACGTGTTACGACACATGTACGCATCGGTATTTTTTTTACTTTCATATTATCCCTCGATTATGTTGATGCCATCTTCACGTGCTTGTTCATAGGTTTTGACATCGATTTTAAAATGCGTAAGACGAGCTGCTAGACGAACATTTAACCCTTTTTTACCAATCGCCAGCGATAAATTATCTTGACTAACAACAACCATAGCTTCTTTCTTCTCTTCATCTAAAATCAAAACATGTAAATCTTTCGCAGGGCTTAAAGCATTCGCAATAAACTTAGCTGGATCACTATCATATGGTACAACATCGATTTTTTCATTTCCTAATTCTTTTAAAATATGGTTGATGCGCATTCCTTTTTCACCAATACAAGCACCTACTGGATCAATATTAGGATTGATACTTTCGACTGCAACCTTACTTCTAACACCTGCTTCACGTGCAACACCATGAACGAGAATTAATCCTTCGTTGATTTCTGGAATTTCTAACTCAAATAAGCGTTTTACAAAGCCATAGTGAATACGAGAAAGTAAAATAACAGGTCCTCTTGAATTCTTATCAACTTTCGTAATATATACTTTAATATTGGATCCCATTTTAATTGTTTCACCTGGAATAATTTCCGTCTTTGGTAAAATACCTTGGGCTTTCCCTAAATCGATATAATAGTTGCGAACATCTTCCATCGCTACCAAACCAACTACTAATTCATCTTGCTTATCACTATAAGTCTCCATTATGATATTTCTCTCTGCTTCACGAACTTTTTGAACGATTACTTGCTTTGCTGTAGCTGCCGCAACTCTTCCGAAATCTTTTGGTGTTACTTCTTCTTCGATCGTTTCTCCAATTTGAATATCTGGAACAATCTTTCTTGCTTCATCCAATGTCAAATGAATACGAGGATCAAACATGATTTCTTTCATATCTTCAAAATCTTCATTATCAAGTTCATCTTGATGTTCTTCATAATATTTTTCGACTTCATCATAATTGATGCAACCATATTCATCAGGATCCTTCACTACCGTTTTATAAGATGTCACGGTAATTTCCCCCGTATCCTTGTTAAATTTAACATGAGCATTTGGTAATCCATAGTTTTTCTTATATGCACTAGTAAGGGCAAGCTCCATTGCATCGTAAATATAATCTTCATCGATTCCTTTTTCTTTTACTAAAGCATCTAACGCTTTTTTAAAGGCTTTGGGATCCATTCCATGTTCTTCTACTACTTCTTTTTTCTTCCTTGCCATATTTTATTCACTACCTTTCTCTTTCGAACATACATCTAAAATGTAATTATCCGTTAAAAAATCCATTTGATCGACAATCGGATTAATCGCTTCCGTTACACGTACACAATCGTCCAAATCGATAAATCCATCTTTGTCAATTTCGACACGTAAATAATATACGCTACCTTCTTTTACGTAGGATACTTGATCTAATACATACCCACACTTTTCGATTTCCGCTTTGATCAAAGCGCGTACTTTTTCTTCTATCATCGTAACCTCCATCTACAGGAAAGAGTGGGATGTCCCACTCTTTCTCTGTCTTTCACCGTTTACATTATATCATACATTTCCTGATTTTTACCAACTTTTTCTTAATATTTCAAAAAAATTTGATATAATATTAGATATGGAGATGACAAATATGAAAAACGATAAACAAAAAAAGACAATAAAAAATGCAATCATGGGTCTATCTGCCTTTTTACTTTATATGATTTTATCCAATATTCAAGGTCTCCCATTCATTCTCTTAGGAATCGATACGGCTGATCTACCATTATTGTTTCGCATTATCTATTTAATTATTTATCAATTATTGATGTTAGGAATGGTGGGTTTGATCTTCCGTGATCGTCTAAAACGTGACTATGAAGATTTAAAACAAAACCATCAAACTTATTTCAAAAAATACTTTAAATATTGGTTCTTAATTTTAATCCTTATGATGGCCAGCAACGTTCTAATTACACTTATAACAAACTCATCTGTTGCGGCTAACGAAGAAATCATTCGCGAAAATTTCCAAGTATCTCCCATTTATGTTTTCATATCAGCTGTTTTGATCGCACCATTCTTAGAAGAATTAGTATTCCGTTTAGGATTCCGTTATATGTTTCCTTCTAAATGGTTATTCATTATTCTATCAGGATTGGTCTTTGGAGGACTTCACGTTTTCACGAGTGCTGAAACATTAGCGGAACTTTTATATATCATTCCTTATGGAATCCCTGGTTTAATATTTGCCTACATCTTAGATGATAGTGACAATATCTTCGTTCCGATGGGACTTCATTTTGTCCATAATGGCATTTTAATGTCTCTACAATTCCTGCTTTATTTATTTGTTTAAAAGAGTCGTTTACTCTTTTTCTTTTTGTATCTATCCATATCTATTCTATACAAACATCCACTTTTTTGATACAATAAATATGGTGAGAATATGAAAAATGAAACAACGAAAAAGGAAGAAAAAAATTTCTCATGGTTGTATTTTCTCAAATATGGATTCATCATTATAATCGTAATTGGTGGATTATTTCTATATAGTCATTTTATTGCAACTCATGGATTAAAAATAAAAGAATACAAAATTGTAAGTTCTCATATTACCGATACCTTTCACGGACTAAAAATAGTTCATTTCAGTGATATTCACTATGGAATGACGACAACAGAAAAAGATCTCAACAATATTCAAGAGAAAATCAACAATCTAAATCCTGATATCGTTATCTTTACTGGTGATCTATTCGATCAAGATATCGAAATTAAGGAAGAAGATCAAGAGATATTGACAGAATTTTTAAAAGGAATCAATGCTAACATCAGCAAATATGCTATTAGTGGAGAAGATGATTATGCTATCGCCAGTTATCCGATCATTCTCGAAAATAGTGGCTTTATCAATCTAGATGAAAAATATGATATGATCTATAATGAAAACTACGAATCGATTTTTATCGCTGGATTGAGTACCAATTTACAAGGAACCAAAAATGCCAAAGACAAACTGATTCCGACAATCGAATATTTGAATAGTTTTACAGAGATAGCTGATGAAAATGGTAACATCACGAATAACAATCAAAAACCAACTTATACCATCTTAATCATGCATGAGCCAGATGACATCGATACGATCGACTATGAAAATTTTGACTTAGTTTTGGCTGGCCATAATCACGGTGGTCAAATTAGACTTCCTCTAATCGGTGGCCTCTTACTACAAGACCATGCTAGTCATTATCGAAATGGCCATTATACTTTAAATAATACGGAATTCTATATTTCCAGCGGAATTGGTACTACTAAAATTCCATTTCGTCTCTGGAATCGTCCATCCATCAATTTTTACCGCTTAACCAATCATTAAAAGCACTTAATAAATAAGTGCTTTTACTTTATTTCGCTCTTTTACTATCGACTGTTGATCGGGATTTAATCGTTTCCATTTTTTATCTTCGATTCCTGCTTCATCGATTTTAAAATCATAAAAACCAAGTAACATCAAGTTTTTACAAGCAGACTTATTGATTGCTACAGAATCAAAACAAGAATATATTTGTCGACATTTTTTCACTACTTCTTCTGGATTATTCCAAAGTTCATGAGCATGCTTTTCCGCATAATAACGACTCGTAATATAAACTTTTAAATAATCATTACGATGATCATCTTTTATCTCCGGATTTAATTTTTTTATTTCCCGATAAACCGGAATCGAGCGCAAAATCAAATAAGCAAGTACACGATCTTCTTCTGCTGCTAACTCTTCTTTCATATTGAAATACAAAGCCTTTAAATCGTCCAACAATTTTTTTCGATTTTGTTTGAGTTCTTTTGGTGAAAATACTTTCTCTAGGTTCACATCTAAATACTCTTCACTCGTCATTCCATATCGATGTTTCATACATACACTCCTCATTTCTTACTGTTATTATATCGATATTAATCCAAAATGGCAAGCAAATCATCGAGTACACGCGAAATAATATATTCTTTATTTTCACTTCTTGTCAAAAGAGAAGCTCTCAACTCTTTTGTAAAATAAGTATCATTTTCTTTATCATAAATAGCACAATAAACCATATCATCTTCACCTTTTGGACCTGCTGGATCTTCTTTATTCATGTTGCCTGTTATCCCTACACCATAAGTACTTGCTGTAAAATCACTAATCGCCTTGGCCATCGCACATGCTGTTTCTTTGCTATACACCGTATAAGTATCAATCGTCGCTTTTGGGACACCCATCTTGATCTTATAACTATTAGAATAAGTGACAGCACTAAAATGAAACACCTTAGAAGCTCCAGGAATTGAAGTTAATGTATTAGCAAGACACCCTCCGGTACAAGATTCCATCGTAGCAATTGTCTCTTGCCTTTCGATTAATTTGTGAACCACTTGTTCCACTTTATCGTTCATTTTGATTCCTCCAAACCACCTATATTTAGTATATATGAAATGCTGCAAAAAAGCTATTCGTTTTTCCTATTATATTTTAAAAAATAACGATTACTCGTTATTTTCTAATAATGCTTGTAACTCTTGCAAGCGTGTTGGATCCATCGCTTTCGTATTTTCTAAAGGATATGGAATTTTTAAATCATGATACTTTTCTTTTCCTAATTCATGATAAGGTAGAAGCTCTATTTTTTCCACATTAGGAATTTGTTTTATATATTGTTTTAATTTTAAGATATAATCTTCTGTATCATTGATTCCCGGAACGATTACTTGACGTAACCAAAGCTTTTTTTGCATTTTAATACATACCTCTAGAAAATGATGAAACTCCTTCATCGTTGATCCTGTCATGTTTTTAAACCCTTCTTCGTCGATCGCTTTAATATCGAGAATGACAAGATCGGTATATTTTAAAATTTCTTCATAATCACCAAATCCAACACCGGCTGTATCTAAAGCAGTATGAAGATTACAAGTTTTCGCAAGGCGTAAACATTCTAACAAGAATTCTGGTTGAAGAAGTGGCTCTCCTCCTGAAAAGGTAAGACCACCTTCTTCTCCATAATAATTTTTATATTTTAGTACTTTCCCTATTAATTCATCAGGAGTCATAAGAAGTTTATCTTCCCTTTTCCATGTTTCCGGATTATGACAAAATAAACATCTTAACTTACATCCTTGTAAAAAAACAACATAACGAATACCAGGACCATCTACTAGTCCCATGGTTTCAACCGATGAAATACTACCTTTTATCATACACGTTCATGGAAAGTACGACTAATTACTTCTAATTGTTGTTCGCGACTAAGGCGATTAAAATGAACGGCATAACCAGAAATACGAATGGTTAATGTTGGATATTTTTCTGGATGATCCATCGCATCTATAAGTGTTTCACGATTGAAAACATTCACATTCAAATGATGAGCTCCTTGAATAAAGTATCCATCTAATAAATGAGAAAGATTTTCAATTCTTTCCTCTTCCGTATGCCCTAATGCATCAGGTACAATCGAAAAGGTATTCGAAATTCCATCTTGACAAATATCTTTATAAGGAATTTTCGCAACCGAATTTAGTGATGCAAGAGCACCATTTTCATCTCTTCCATGCATTGGATTAGCACCTGGTGCGAATGGTACTCCAGCTCCCCTTCCATCTGGTGTAGCTCCTGTTTTCTTACCATAGACGACATTCGATGTAATCGTCAAAATCGATAACGTATGGATCGCATTACGATAAAGGGGATGTTTTTTTAATTCATTTGAGAATCTAGTTACAAGATCAACCGCCATTTGATCGACACGATCATCGTCGTTTCCATATTTTGGATAATCTCCTTCGATTTCAAAATCAATAGCAATTCCGTTTTCATCACGAATCGGTTTTACTTTTGCATACTTAATTGCTGATAGGGAATCAACAGCAACGGATAATCCAGCTGCGCCAAAAGCCATCAAGCGGCCAACTTTCGTATCATGAAGGGCCATTTGACCTCTTTCATAGGCATATTTATCGTGCATATAATGAATAATGTTCATAGCATCAACATAAGTTTTCGCTACTTTCTCGAGCATAATATCATATGCTTTTTTTACTTTATCATAATCTAAGATCTCATCTGTAATTGGTTCCATTCCATCGACAACTTTTTCCTTAGTCATTTCATCATAACCACCATTAATGGCGTATAGAAGAGCTTTGGCCAAATTGCAACGAGCCCCAAAGAATTGCATTTGCTTTCCAACTGTCATCGCTGATACGCAACATGCAATGGCATAGTCATCTCCATAAATTGGTCTCATCAAGTCATCACTTTCGTATTGTAGAGCATCTGTTTTAATGCTCATCATCGCACAATACTTCTTAAAATTCTCTGGTAGATCCTTACTCCAAAGAACTGTCATATTCGGTTCTGGAGCAGATCCTAGATTCGTTAAAGTATGAAGATAACGGAACGATGTTTTCGTAACCAGACTATGACCATCTAAAGTCATACCACCTAATGCTTCCGTTACCCATGTTGGATCTCCTGCAAAAAGTTCATTATAATCTGGCGTTCTTAAATGACGAGCTAAACGCAACTTAATGATAAATTGATCAATTAATTCTTGTGCTTCCTCTTCTGTCAATGTTCCTTCTTCTAGATCTCGTTCGATATAAATATCTAAAAAAGTAGAGGTTCTGCCTAAGCTCATGGCAGCACCATTGTTTTCTTTGATAGCAGCTAGATAACCGAAATATAACCATTGAATCGCTTCTTTCGCATTCGTAGCTGGCTTACTAATATCAAACCCATAAGAAAGAGCCATTTGTTTCATTTCTTCTAAAGCTCGGTATTGCTCACTAACTTCTTCACGCAATTGAATAACATCAGGAGTAATTTCTCCAACTAAGTTATCCCAATCTTTACGTTTTTCTTTCATTAAATAATCGATTCCATACAAAGCAACTCTACGATAATCACCGATGATACGTCCTCTTCCATACGCATCTGGTAAGCCTGTAATAAGCCCTGCATGTCTTGCTTTTCTAATTTCTTCTGTATAAGCATCAAATACTCCCTGATTATGGGTTTTTTGTTACATATTGAAGTAATGATCCACCTCCGGATCCAATTCATATCCATATGATTTTAATGCACTATAAACCATACGAATTCCTCCATATGGATTTACAATTCTCTTCAATGGTTCGTCGGTTTGTAATCCTACAATTACTTCATTTTCTTTATCGATATATCCAGGATCAAAGGCGTTGATTCCTGACATATGTTTGGTATCGACATCAAGAATACCTCGTTTTAATTCTTCTTGTAACAAGGTTTGACATTTTGACCACACTTTTTCCGTCTTTTTACTGACACCAGATAAAAAATGCTCATCGCCAGTATATTCTTTGTAATTATTCAAAAGAAAATCGCGTACATCAATTTCTTCTTTCCATTTATTTCCTTTAAAATTTCTCCATGCTTCCATATTATAACCTCCTTTATAACAATACTCATTATAGCATATCTCTAGTAGAAAGAAAAAGGGGTATTTTACTTTCTACCAGTAGAGCCAAATCCCCCTGTTCCTCTTTCCGTTTCTTCTAATGTTTGTACTTCTTCAAAATCAGCTTGTAAGAACGGTGTAATGACAAGTTGAGCTATTCTCTCTTGTGGTTCGATTTGTTGTGAAGTCTTAGAATGATTGTGGAGCGCTACCATAATTTCGCCACGATAATCACTATCAATTACTCCTACTTTATTCGCTGGAGCGAGTCCTTTTTTAGTGGCAAGGCCACTTCTTGCATAGATAAGTCCAGCATATCCTTCTGGTATTTCCATGGCCAGCCCAGTTTTAATTAGTACCGTTTCCCCTGCTTCAATATTTAAATTTTCTTCTAGACAGGCATATAAATCAGCTCCTGCTGAAAAAACACTTCCATAAGTTGGTACCATAGCTTTTTCATTCAATTTTTTAAAACGAACTATTTCTTTTAGCATCCTTCTGTTATTCCTTCCCAAATAATGATTTTATTTTGTTTTAAACTTTGTTTGACATCGATCACACGTTGATTACTCGATCCTCGAAATTTCAAGTTTGGACTTTTTAAATTCATCTCAAATTTTCCATCGACTAAAATATCGAGATAAGAGACCAATTCTTTCGTATAGGAATATTTCTTCATCATATCGTCACAGATGTCACGATCGAATAAATATCCCGAATAAGCCCATATATCTTTCGTATCTCCATACACTTCATGAACTTTTCTAAGTAATGGCAATAATCCTTCTTGATTCGATGGTTCGAATGGTTCTCCACCCAATAACGATAATCCACGAATATAAGATGGTCTCAAAAATTCGATAATTTGATTGATCGCTTCTTCTGTAAATGGTTTCCCATAATGAAAATCCCAAGCTTCACTATTGAAACATCCTTTACAATGATGAGTACAACCACTTACAAATAAAGAAACACGTACGCCAACACCATTGGCAATATCATAATTTTTAATATCTGCATAATACATAAAAATCACCTAAAGATGTGTCACTCTAGCTTTAATTTCTTTTGTTTTTCCAACATTCCAGAAATTCTCTCCTAGATATCCACAAGTTCTACGCGTTACATTCATTTTATTTTTATCTTTATTGCCACATTGTGGACATTCCCACTCTAAATCATCATTAATTTTAATCTCACCATCAAAGCCACAAACATGACAATAATCACTTTTCGTATTAAATTCTGCATATAAGATATGATCATAAATAAATTTAACGACTTCTTCCATCGCTTCGATATTGTGTTTCATATTAGGAATTTCAACATAAGAAATTGCTCCACCAGAGGAAATTTTTTGAAATTCGCTTTCAAATTCCAACTTGTGGAAAGCATCAATATGTTCTCTCACATCGACATGATAAGAATTCGTATAATATCCTTTATCGGTCACATCTTTAATATCACCAAATTTTTCTTTATCAATGCGAGCAAAACGATAACACAGACTTTCTGCTGGCGTTCCATAAAGGGCAAAGCCAATTCCCGTTTCTTTTTTCCAACGATCCGTCGTACTTCTTAAATAATTCATTACTTTTAAAGCGAAGGCTTTTCCTTTTTTCGTTGTATGTGACTCTCCTATCATTAATTTTGTCATTTCATAAACGCCAATATAGCCAAGGG
>CALVJD010000048.1 GCA_944332005.1 uncultured Bacilli bacterium | reverse complement strand
TCCCTCTTTCAAAAGCATAATATTCTTCCCCAGATAATCTAGAAGTGGACTTTCCTCCTAGGTACCATGTCACCGTTTCTACTTGACTGGATGCTTTTTCATCCAATTTCCAATCACCTGTTCCATTGTTGAGTGTTTGTTGAAGGGATGCAGTCGTCCAATCGTTGATATTGGCACTATCCCAAGCAAAATTTCCAATGGATTCATCTTTGATAATTTTAATTCTTCCTTCAATGACGCCAATGATTCTCCATGTCTCATTATTGAAGACAATGTAATTATTCGGTGTATTTCCGATATAGCGATAATCCGTTAATGCTTCTGTTTGTTCCGTTACTTCGTGTGTGAAGGTATACATCTCTCCTTTATTTCCCTCTTCGTAATTCGTAATACTTGCATCATTTGCTTTGGATAATAATAATTCTACTCCTGTTAACTTTTCACAAATATATCCGTCTGGGCAATGAGATTCTGATAGTTGATAAAGTTCATCTAATGCCCCTTGTACATCCGTATTACTGGTTCCACTACTTGCGTTATCATATCCTACTTCACTCGCTTCATATAAGGTTGTTACCGCATAGGTAGTACTTACTCCTAATAAGAATACTAGTGCTATTAATAAAATTAGTTTCGTCTTTTCTCTCACGTTATCATCCTTCCAACAAAAAAAGAGAGGTATATAATACCCCCCCCCGTGTGCACACTGCAAACAAGAATTTTCCTTTATTTTTCATGGTTTCGCACACTATATTACTATTCCTTATATTTTCATTTTAGCAAATTTATTTCTTTTTTGCAAGTCTTTTATCAGCTTTATCTAGTTCGAAATAAAAGACTGTTCCTTTCCCTTTCTTAGAACGAACGCCATAATGAACTTGATGTTGCATTAGAATATTTTTGACAATGGAAAGACCTAATCCTGTACCATATTGATTTCGTTGATATTTTTTATCGACTTTATAATATTTATCCCAAATGAGATCTATATCTTTAGAATTAATTCCTTTACCACTATCCTTCACTTCAACTAAAATGGTATGTTGTTGTTCTGTTAGTTCAATCGTGATCGTTTTATTCGTGCCTGTATAGTTAATAGCATTGTTAATCAAATTATAAATGACTTGTTCGATTCTCTTTTTATCAGCACGAACCTTATAATGGACAGTATCATCAAAAATAAAATGAAAATCCTCTGTTTCAACTAAATACTGATAGTGTGAAAGAATCATGTGAATCAATTCGGTCACATCGAATACTTCCATATGAAGCTCGATTGTATTCGCTTGTAACTTTGATAAATCCAAGATATCATTTACTAATAGATTCAAGCGATCTGCCTCTTCGGTAATAACATTCAGATTTTGCTCCCTTTTTTCTTTGTTATCACTATTGAGATCACGGGCCATTTCAGCATATGCTTTAATCATCGTAAGTGGTGTTTTCAAATCATGACTGACATTAGCTAGTAAGTCACGACGCAAATCCTCCGTCTTAGCCAGTTCATTTCGTGCATAATTTAAAGTGGCAGCAAGTTCATTCATTTCAGCAATGTCTTCACCTGTTTCAAAAACGACATCATATTCTCCTTTTGCCATTTTTTTAGCTGCTTCATTGATTTTGACGATTGGTCTTGAAAGACGTTTGGAAATAAAATATGCAACTAGTAAGGATAGTAATAAGACAAAAAATGTAACAATGATAAGCTGACTGGTTAAAATATGGGTCGTAGAATCCATTGGAACTAAAGAAGTGCTGATAAAAGCATATATTCCGCTTCCTAATTTCATCGCATAAATTAACGATTCGTTATCGAACCTAGGATTAATTAATTTATAGCTTTTATGGTTTTCACCACTATCGATAAAATCGATTTTATAATTGGTAGTATACCCTAATCCTTCTCCCATGATACATCCACGATTAAACATATTAGAAGAATAAATAGAATTATATTGGTTGGTTATTTCGATACATACCTCGCTATTATAGGCAATTTCATCTAACAATGTCTCATAATCATTCGCTTGATAACTGTTTAAAACGGAAAGTGCGACACTTTTTATCTCTCTTGTTTTAGACCATTCGTAATAAGTATTTAAAAAGGCTACTTGAAAAAGCCACAAAAAAGATAAAATCATCACCGAAAAGACAATCATATAAGCCCATATTTTCACACTCATGCTATTTTTCTGGTACGACAAACTTATACCCCATTCCACGAACTGTTAGAATTAAATCACGATATTTTCCTAAACTGTTGCGAAGCATTTTAATGTGTGTATCGATCGTTCGATCATCGCCAAAAAAGTCATAACCCCATATTTGATTCAATAATTTTTCACGGCTAAGAGCAATATTTTGGTTTTGAATAAAGAAAACTAGTAATTCATATTCTTTCGGCGTTAGTTTTACTTCTTCTTCGTCGATCATGACCGTGTGAGCATCAAAATCAACAACTAAAGTCTGATAAGTGAAATGATTTTTCATTACGTTATGAGAACGAGCTAAAACGGCTTTTACTCTTGCCATCAATTCTCTAGGGCTAAAGGGTTTGGTTACATAATCGTCGATTCCAAGATCAAAGCCCATCAATTTATCATACTCTTCACCACGAGCTGATAGCATAATAGTCGGTATTTTCTTCTCTTTATAAATTTCCCTACAAGCAGAAAAGCCGTCTAATTTAGGCATCATAATATCGATGATCATAAGATCGATATTCCCAGTTCTCGCTTCTTCGATCGCTTCACATCCATCTTGAGCCTCTATTACTTCATATCCTTCGTTTTTAGAATATTCACTAATAACATCCCGAATTAGTTTTTCATCATCTACAACCAATATTCTCAAAAGTACCACTTCCTCTTCTAATATTATACAGATTATTATGTAATTTGTGTGAAAAAAGAAGAAACTTACGATTTCTTCTTTACTAATTTTATAGTTCGTTCTGGTTCAAATAAGTATGGCAGACATTGAGTTCTTTTTTCATCCCAACCTAACGTATTATAAATCAAAAATAAATGATAGGGATCAATCTTAACGTTCTGGCGCAACAAGGAAATCAACTGTTGACGATACTGATAAGATATCGGAATTAGTAAAGCCGGAAGTGATTTTCTTGTAAATAGATAATCATACTTATTGTGGTAGCAATCATACATATCTTTATCCACGCGAAAGGTCAACGGTTCAAAATAATCACGCGTGAGAATCGAAAAAGAGTAAGAAACTTTTTCTTGTGCGACATCAAAACTACTACTGACACCCCAATAAGGATATTCTTTGACATGATTTCCATTACTTAATTGGGCGATCAATAATTCGATCAAAGTGAGCTTATGTTGGCGTAATAATCTACTTTCACGATCGACTTTCTCTTGCTTTTTATAATCTTCTTCAATATCTCTTGAAAATAATGCTCGATATAATTTTTGATACTCGTTTTTTTCTTTGGTATTTTGAGCTTGTTGATAATTCGTTATGACTTGATATTGAAAATAAGAACGAATATTCTTTTTCTTGCTATCTTCCATATAATCTTTATAACGATTCAACCAAAATAAAATGCGTATCAAATTATCCATTTCTTGATTGTGGCGAGCAACAAAAGATCTTTTAATCCATTCTGAGGTTACATTTGGAGCATAATTTGGTTGATTTGTCTTGATATTATTATGATAACGACGTTCTAGTATCTGCAGATAACCACTTTCGATCAATGCCTGTTCCAATTGTTTTAAAATGCGATTAGAAAGCATATGAAGCTCACGATTTGCACGATAACTTCCTTTTTTTTGAACATTAGAAAGCAATAAATGTTCCAACTTTAACAATTGTTGATGTAAATCTTCCGTGGAAATATGTGTTTCCTCTAGTAAAATAGGACGTGTACGATTGGTCAAAATACCATGATAGTAATTGACACTTTTTTCTAACATAGCTTCATAATCTTGCTCCCAATTATTCTTTTTCAAAATAGCTAAAATCGTCTTAGGCAATCTTTCTATCGATGTATGAATCATGCGATTCAAAAGATGTTCTTTAAAAGCTAGATCTACCGCATATAGTTCATTTTCATTTTCATCAAAAAGATCTTTTACTTCTGATAAAAGAATCCCATATCGATCCAATAATTTAGATTCTTGCAAATGATAGAGTAATTGTTCGACATGTTCTTTTTTATAGTAATATTTACGTTCCTCATTTTGTACCACTTTCCATTGTGGTTCACTTCTCAACTCGTCGATAATCGTTTTAATATCTAAATTTAACTGTTTTATCTCTTTCATATGTCGTCTCTTTTCTAATGTTAATCTATTATAACAGCTTTTTTCTGTTTGTCAAAAACTTTGGTTAAAAAAGAACCATCGATAATACTACGATCGCAAGAGCGATACGATACCACATAAATACTTTAAAATCATGTTTGCGAATGTAACGAAGTAAGAATTCGATACATAAAAGGCCAGAGATAAAGGCAACTAAAATACCGATCACAAAGAATGACACATTCGCACCAATCAATGTCCATGTTTCGCTTTTGAGTAAACTTAAAAGGACGGCCCCCAATACTACGGGAGCTGACAAGTAAAACGAAAACTTCGCAGCATCTTCGCGATTTAAGGAAAGTCCTCTAGCAGCCGCAATCGTCGTTCCACTTCTTGAAAAGCCAGGAATCAAAGCAAATACTTGAGAACAACCAATGAAAAGCGCATCTTTCCAGTTCATCTTTTTAATCGTTTTATCACTCTTACTATAACGATCTAGTAAATAAATGATAATTCCCATGAATGCTAGTGCGAAAGCAATCAAAATGTAATTTCCGCGCACGGAAGTTTCGATCGTCTCTTCTAGTAAAACACCAGCAATAGCAGCAGGAATCGTCGCAAGGACAATATACCAGAATAGTTTCCCTTCTTCATTTTTTGGCCCTTTGGTCAATCCTTTTATCACCATGTTCCAGAAATCTTTGAAAAAGTAAATGGCAATTGCCAATAACGTTCCAAGATGTAAGGCAATATCAAACGTAAGGGCAACCTCTTCCCCCATACTTGCTCCAATACCAAATAAATCTCGAAAAATAATGAGGTGAGCAGAACTAGAGATTGGTAAAAACTCAGCAATCCCTTGAATAATAGCAAGTAAAATAATTCCAAACATAACATCTCTCCTTACTGATCATGTAAAATCATATTTTGCTTTCATCATTTATGTGTCTACAAGATTATATCAAATTTTTTTTAAAATTAGAAGTAATCTTTATAATTCAAAATGATTTTTTCGATGGTATCGAGAAGTTTTTCGTCATTTTCCTTTGTTCGCTTCTTTGGCCCTTTTACTCGAACTTTTCGAAGACGCTTTTTCATGTGCTCGTGTCTTTTGGCAAGCATTTCATCGATCGTTTGATTTTCAAAGCAAAAACCAAGCGGATGGACAACGTAGGATCCTTTTATCAAACATACAGCTGCTACTCCATAATCTTGTGTGATCACAATATCGTTAATTGTCACTTCATTTACAATATATTGATCGGTACTTTGATAACCAGTATCACATAAAATGACTTTGGCATAGTCACTTTGCATTTCATGTGCGAAATCATGACAAATCAATACTGGTAATTGGTATTTTTCTCCTAATGAAACAATGTCTTTTACAATTGGACAAGCATCGGCATCGATTATGATTCTCATATTATCACCATCTCTATTATACCAAAAAGAAGTTGACTATTCTTCAACTTCTTCAAATTGTGAATTATAGAGAGTCGCATAGAAACCATTTTTCTTTAAAAGTGAATCATGAGTTCCTTGTTCTACAATATCTCCATCACGCATCACTAAAATCAAATCGGCATTTTTAATCGTCGATAAACGATGGGCAATGATAAAGCTTGTTCTACCTTCCATGAGTTTATCCATCGCTTGTTGAATCAATATTTCCGTTCTAGTATCGACGCTACTGGTTGCTTCATCGAGAATTAAGACTTTTGGATCAGCTAAAATTGCACGAGCAATCGTCAAAAGTTGTTTTTCTCCTTGTGATATGTTACCTCCTTCTTCATTGATTGGCGTATCATATCCATCTGGCAAAGTACGAATGAAGTGATCAATTTGTGCCATTTTAGCAGCTTCTTCGACTTCTTCATCCGTCGCATCTAATTTCCCATAGCGAATATTATCTTTAATCGTACCACTATAAAGCCAAGTATCTTGTAACACCATTCCAAATAAACTTCTCAGATCATTTCTAGAAAAATCAGTTGTAGGAATACCATCAATTTTAATGGAACCACTATTGAGTTCATAGAAACGCATAAGTAATTTGACGATCGTTGTTTTTCCTGCTCCCGTTGGTCCTACAATCGCAATTGTCTGTCCTGGTTTAACATGAGCATTGAAATCATTGATGATGATACGATCAGGATGATATCCAAAATGAACATGATCAAAGATAACTTCACCCTTGATATTTTTAGTAGAAGCCACATTCTTCTTATCTGGTACTTCTTCCTCTGCATCTAAGAATTCAAAAACACGTTCCGAAGCAGCCATCGTTTGTTGTAAGACATTGGATATTTGTGCAAGTTGAGCAATTGGATTGTTAAACTGTCTTACATATTGAATAAAGGCTTGAATATTACCTACGGTAATCGTTCCTCTAGAGGCATAATATCCTCCCATGATACATACGACAACGTAACTTACATTGCCGATAAAATTCATAAATGGAAACATCAAGCCTGATAAGAATTGACTCTTCCAAGCTGAATGATATAATTCTTGATTAATCGTCTTAAACGTTGCTTTCGATTGTTCTTCTCCGTTGAACGCTTTTACAACTAAGTGACTTCCATACATTTCTTCAATATGACCATTCAACTTACCTAAACTATCTTGTTGCGCAACGAAAAAGCGTTGACTTTTTCTTACTAGCCACATAACGATCATCAAAGAGAGCGGAAGAATCACTAATGATACCAGTGTCATTGGAACACTGATGCGAAGCATCATGAATAAAATTCCGATGAGTGTTACAATCGAAGTAATAATTTGGGTAATACTTTGGTTGAGATTTTGGGAAATGGTATCGACATCATTCGTAATACGTGATAACACATCTCCGGTTGTCGTCTTATCGTAATAAGCTAGCGGCAAACGATTGATCTTTTCCGAAATATCTTTACGTAAGCGATAGGTAATTTTATTGGATACACCTGACATGATAAATCCTTGAATATAGGAAAAGGCTGAACTAGCAAAATAAATACATAATAGATAGATCAAAATTCTTCCAATACCAGCAAAGTCGATTCCACCAGTACCGGTTACTTTATTCATAAGTCCCTCAAATAGAAGGGTTGTTGCTTCTCCTAGAATATCTGGTCCTAAAATAGCAAAAATTGTCGAGCCAATGGCAAAGAAGATAACCACGAGAAAAGCAAACTTATAACTTCCCACATAATGAAGAAGTTTTTTTAATGTTCCTTTAAAATCTTTGGCGCGTTCTACTGTAGCGCCTCTCATTGGACCACCTTTCACATTAATTCCTCCTTTGATAACTGACTAGAAGCAATTTCATAATAAGTAGGACAATTTTTGAGTAACTCTTCATGAGTACCCTTTCCTACGATTTCACCACGATCAAGAACGATGATTTGATCTGCATTCATGATCGTACTAATACGCTGCGCGACAATTAAAACGGTACTATTTTTCGTATAATCTTTGAGTGCTGCACGTAAAGCCGCATCGGTCTTAAAATCTAAAGCCGAAAAACTATCGTCGAAGATATAAACATCTGGTTTTTTCACTAAAGCACGGGCAATACTCAAACGTTGTCTTTGTCCGCCTGATACATTGGTACCACCTTGAGCAATTTCACTATCGTATTTCTTTTCTTTACTTTCGATAAATTCCGTTGCTTGGGCAACTTCGGCAGCTTTTTGAATTTCTTTCTTCGTCGCTTCTGGACGTCCGTATCGTAAATTTGAATCGATCGTTCCGGATAATAATACTCCTTTTTGTGGAATATAACCAATTACTTCACGTAAATCATGCATCGTAACGTCACGAACATCTAAACCATTTACTAATACTTTCCCACCTGTCACATCAAAGAAACGAGGGATCAAATTAATCAGAGTACTTTTCCCACTTCCCGTAGATCCGATAAAGGCTGTCGTCTTGCCAGGTTCTGCCACAAAACTAATGTGATGTAAGACATCTTCTTCGGCATCAGCATAGCGGAAATTGACATTTTGAAATTCTACATATCCTTTTTTCTTAGAATCGAATTTTTTCGGATTGGTAGGATCGGTAATGACAAGTTGGGTCTCCAATACTTCTTCAATACGACGACCAGATACGCTGGCACGTGGAACCATGATAAACATGACAGCAATCATTAAAAATGACATGATAATTTGCATTGCGTATTGCATGAAGGCCATCATATCTCCTACTTGCATACCACTGGATTCAATTTGATGTGCACCTACCCAAACGATCAAAAGAACAACACCATTCATGATCAAATTCATAGCTGGCATCATAAAGGTCATCACACGATTGATAAATAGATTCGTCTTCGATAAATTTTTATTCGCTTCATCAAAACGATTCTCTTCAAATGCTTGGGTTCCGAAAGCACGAATGACCAAAATTCCGTTTAAGTTTTCACGAGCAACTAAGTTCAAGCGATCGATCAACTTTTGCATTTTGTTAAATTTTGGCATCGCAATCGCAAAAATGACCATAATTAAACAGATCAACACGATAACCGCTAAAGCGATAATCCAACTCATCGATGTACTCTTGGCAAGTGCCATAAAAATTCCACCGATTCCCATGATTGGCGCATAACAAATCATACGCAATCCCATGACAATTAACATTTGAACTTGGGTAATATCGTTGGTTGTACGTGTGATTAAGGATGCTGGACCATATTGTTTCATTTCGACATTGGAGAAATCTTCTACTTTTTCGAATACCGATCTACGAAGATCACGAGCAAAACCAGTACCAATACGAGAAGCTAGGAAACCAACTAAAACTGCTGTTAGAGCAATGATAAGAGCAAGGCCTAACATTTTAGCTCCTGTCAAAATGATATAATTTTGTTGGATTTGATCCGTATCGACACCTAATTCTTGATAGAACATCTTGACAAATACAGGTCCTACCTGATTTGCGAAAGAAGATGTACTAGAACTACTTTCTTCGATCAAGGCTTCGATTTTCTCTTGAGGTATCGTTTGTAGCATTGGGATCATTTCATAGATCGCTTCTAACTGAATCGATGAAGCATCTGTCGCATCAGCTTTTTCAGACTGCATCATTTCTTCTGAAAGACTCGTAAACGACATCATCGCTGTACTAAAAATAGTATTCAACTTTTCGTCATGATCACTTTTTAGTACATAGATATCCTCTTCTTCTAACTTTGGATAATCCTCTAAATAGTTTGTATAATCCTCATGATCTTTGGTAATGAGTTCATAAGAATCCGCTACTATTTGTCGGTCTTCTTCCGTCATGAAGATCGTAAGTAACTCATAACCTTTTGAATCGATTGCCTTTGGTGCGGATTCGGTAATACCACCTTGTTGCAATCCGACATTGATAATATCAGACATATAATTTGGCAAACTCAAATCGCAAATTGCTTGCACAAAAAGCAAAATCACAACAAAAACCAGTTGTTTCCAATAAGGTTTTAAATAAGATAACACTTTTTTCATATTTCCTCCTCTATTTATATAATCCTTCTTTTAATAAATACATTTCATTCTTTTGACGACGTTTGGCTTCATCCAATGTAACGTTACCTTTCAAAAGCAGCATCAAAGAATGAATGGTTACCATTTGTAAAAGATGAAAGAGATCCCATACAGTAATTCCATCTTTTAAATTGAGCTTAGAAGTATCAATTTTGGTTAATAGCTCATCACGAAGTCGCGCTCTTTCTTCTAGTGTCATCTTAGGAAACAAAAAACTTTCGGAACGAAAATTGAGATTCGCAATCACTTTTCGAAAAAATGGCATTTCTGCTTGGTAATAATGATCCAACATGTAATCAAACACATTGATAAACATCTCGATCAAATCCCCACCATGATCATCTAGAGTATGAATCATGAATTGATAAAGAGCTTCTTGATCATGTTTCAATAAATAAAAATAAATATCTTCTTTGCTCTCGAAATACATATAGAAACTACCTCTAGAAATACCCGCATCCTTGATCATTTGATTGATCGATGCTTCGTAGAATGATGCTTTGGTAAATTCTCGTTTCGCGGCTTCTAACAAAGCTTCTTGTTTTTCGACCGGTAAGCGAAAGAACGTTTGACTTGGCATATGACACTACCTTTCTATTATATGATACTTTTAGGCAACGTTTCCATTATATATGACAAGTTGTCACATTGTCAATACAAAAAAGAAAGGTTTTACCCTTTCCCACAATTTTCCATAATCTTTAAAATAATCCTGTAATAATTCCATTCCTATCAATATCCATATGAAGATAAGCAGGATTTTTCCCAAGACCTGGCATCGTCATAATACTTCCCATATAAACGACAATAAAGCCTGCTCCACTACATACTTTTAAATCCCGTACGGTTAGCGAGTATCCGGATACCTCTCCAATTTTTTTGGGATCATCACTCAAAGAATACTGCGTTTTAGCAACACAAATAGGTAAATGAGAATATCCCATTTCTTCTATTTTTCGAAGACTTTTTAATGCTTTTTCTTCGTAATGAACATCTTCGGCACGATAAATTTCGTGTGCCAGTAAAGCGATTTTATCCGTAATCGATAATTGGTCCTCATATAATAGTTGAAACTGAGATGGTTCCTCACATAATCTAATAATTTCTTGCGCTAAAGAAGTGGCACCTTCTCCACCTTTTCTAAAGGTTTCGCTCACCTCGCACGGTACTCCTAAATTACGTACGTATTCTTTTAATGCCTTAATCTCTTCTTCACTATCCGTATGGAACTGATTGATACAGACGATGACATGATTGGAATACTTCTTCATATTTTCAATATGAACACGAATATTATCCATACCTGCTTGCAAATAATCGACACTTGGTGTTTGCAATTCTTCTTTAGGCATGTGTCCATTGTATTTTAGACTGCGAATCGTAGCATTCACTACGACAACATCTGGTTTTAATCCAGCTTTACGGCATTTGATATCAAAAAACTTCTCTGCTCCTAAATCAGCTCCAAATCCTGCTTCCGTTACCACATAATCGCCCAACTTCAATCCTAATTTCGTTGCCATAATCGAGTTACACCCATGCGCAATATTAGCAAATGGTCCTCCATGAATGATGGCCGGGTGATGTTCCAGTGTTTGAACCAAATTGGGTTTGATCGCATCTTTTAAAAGAACGGTCATAGCTCCTGCTACTTTTAAATCGCGTGCGTAAATAGGTTTTTCATCATATGTATAAGCAACTAAAATATTTCCTAATTTTTCCTTTAAATCTTCAAGATTTTCCGCCAAGCATAAAATAGCCATAATTTCGGTTGCAACCGTAATGACAAAAGAATCTTTTCTTTCAATTCCACTGTTTTTCCCTTCTCCAATCGTAATATGACGAAGAGAACGATCATTCATGTCCAATGCTCTAGGAAAAACAATGGTATTCGGATCGATATTTAATTCATTTCCCTGAAATAAATGATTATCTAAAGCCGCACATAATAGATTGTTTGCCGAAGTGATCGCATGCATATCACCAGTAAAATGAAGATTGATATTCTCCATTGGAGCTACTTGCGAATAACCACCACCAGTCGCTCCTCCCTTGATTCCAAAAACAGGCCCCAAGGATGGTTCTCGTAACACGACAATACTATTTTTTCCTAACTTACAAAGCGCATCATCAATGCCGATACTCATCGTCGTCTTTCCTTCGCCAAAAGGCGTTGGATTGATGCTCGTCACTAAAATTAAATGTCCGTTTTCACGCTTTTGCTCCTCTTCCATGATCGCTAAATCCAATTTAGCCATATAATGACCATATGGTTCGACAAAGGCTGGATCAATTTCCAACATATTCGCTACTTCCATAATGGGAAGTAATTTTGTTTCATTGCTAATTTCAATATCCGTCTTCATTTTCTCATCTCCTACCTCTAGTATACGCTAGAAACGATCATTTTACAAATCCTAATTGTGACAAAACGGTTAGAAAAAAGTCATCATTCAGTCACGATAACTTGTTAGAATGGACATGGTGATAGCAATGAAACGAAAACGTCTTACTCAAATATTTCCCTTTCTTTTACCACTTCGTGTGCGTGAAAAAGAATTCTTCTACCATCTTCGTCTCAAAATGAATGGAAATTATGCCAGTATCAAAAGAGAAAATGTCTTTCACGAAGAGGTTACACACAAACGAGTTTTACTCATCAACGAAGATAGTGGTTACGATATCGAATACCAGTACAACAAACGCGACAACATTAAAATAGCTGGTAAAAAAATCAATCGTGTGATTATTAAACCTGGAGAGGTCTTTTCATTTTGGTACTTGGTAGGAAAAATAAGCGCTAAAAATGGCTATAAAAAGGGATTATGCATTTCTGATGGAAAAATGACTTACGCTTATGGCGGTGGATTATGCTTACTTAGCAATTTCCTTTTCGAACTATTTTTAGAAACACCACTCACCATTCAAGAACGACATCCACATGCTTACGAATCATTTCGCCCTAAAGAAGGTGACATTCTAGGAACCGATGCGACGATCGTAAGTGGTTGGCTCGATCTAAAAATGAAAAATAATACGAATATGACTTTCCAAATTCTAATTGAAACCGATGACCAATATTTATATGGTGCGATTCTAAGTAACCATCTTATGCCTTACCATTACAAGATTGTGGAAGAAAATGGAACTTATCTAAAAAATCAAGATGAAATTTATTATGATAACGATATTATCAAAGAATGGTATCACAAAGAAACGAACATACTCGCCAAAAGAGAATTCCTATATCACTCACATATTTTAATCCGCTATCCTGTAACAGAAAAAGACTTATCTTAAGTCTTTTCTTTTTTTATAATGTAAACTTTCTGATTCGTATAGAATGCATAAAATACTTCTTCTAAATCAATTTGTTTCTTTTTTAATACATTCATAAGCCACGAAACATCTTTT
>CALVJD010000047.1 GCA_944332005.1 uncultured Bacilli bacterium | reverse complement strand
AACCTATTTTTTATCTTTTGTATCCGAGTTCATTGATCGAGGAAAGAATGATGGCCGATCTATTAAGTGAAGACGCGATTAAAACCAAAGTCAAAAAACCAACCTCGAAGAAATAAAGACCTTGACTATCATACAAAAAAACGTTATACTGTTTGTATATTGATTATTTGTTTGAAAGAGTATTTATAAAATTCTTTGATTAGAGACTATGTGGTTGGTGAAAACATAGAAGATATTATAAAGAAGACATCAAATGGTAAATAAACGTAATTCTGCGTTAAAGAAATGAGTGCATAGGAATCTATGAATTAAGGTGGTACCGCGGATATTCGCCCTTAAATCATGGATTCTTTTTATTAGAAAGAGGGATAGTATGTTACAAAAACCTAAGGGAACTTATGATTTAAATGGTCAAACTAGTAAACAGACATTGTATTTAGAAACTTTGTTAGAGGGATTGATGGAAAAATATCATTATCAATACCTTCGCACACCAATTTTTGAAGCCACGGAACTATTCCATCGTGGAGTAGGCGAGACAACAGATATCGTATCGAAAGAAACTTATGATTTTTACGATCGTGGAAATCGTTCTATGACCCTTCGTCCAGAAGGAACAGCCGGAATTGTGCGTTCTTTTATCGAAAATAAAATGTATGGTGATCCTGCTCAACCAGTTAAGATTTGGTATTATGGGCCAATGTTTCGATATGAGCGTCCACAATCTGGTCGTTTTCGTGAATTTTATCAATTTGGTGTAGAGGTATTTGGAACCAATGACCCCATAATGGATGCAGAAGTAATCAGTATTCCCGTCAACTTTTATAGGTTGTTGGGATTAAAAGGTATCAAGGTAAAAATTAATAGTTTGGGAGATACTGAATCGCGTGAAAATTATCGTAAAGCATTGTTAGAATACTTTAAACCACATTTATCTGAGCTTTGTGAAGATTGTAAAGAACGATATCTAAAAAACCCTCTTCGTATTTTAGATTGTAAAGTGGATGCAGGTTTAGAATGTATGCAAAAGGCTCCTAAAATGAGTGATTATTTAAGTGAGGACAGTAAAGTACACTTTGAAAAAGTAAAAGAATATTTGGAATTGATGGCTATTCCATATGAAGTTGACGATAATCTAGTAAGAGGACTTGATTACTATACATATACGGTTTTTGAAGTAGAAGCAGATATCAAAGACTTTGGTAGCCAAAATGTTCTTTGTGGTGGGGGAAGATATAATCATTTAGTAGAACAGATCGGAGGCCCAGAAATACCAGGAGTAGGATTCGCACTTGGTATGGAACGTTTATTATCAGCTTTAGAACATGAGAAAATTAAACTAGATATTGATGATACGATCGATGCATATATCATTCCTATGAGTGAAAATGAAAAAAACTATGCTTTTTATACGATGCAAAACTTACGCATGAATGGATTTAAAGTAGAAATGGATTATATGAATCGCAATTTGAAAGGTAATTTTAAACAAGCGGACCGTTTGAAAAGCAAATTCGTCATCATCATCGGAGAAGAAGAAATCAAAAATGAGATACTCACGATTAAGAATAATGAAACCAAGGAAGAATTCAAAGTTGATTCAGAATATCTCGTCAATTTTTTAGACGAAAAATTACAAGATATGGAAGTGAATGATATTATCCATGACTATGAAGCATGATTATCAAAAATATTATGATTTAGAGGAAGTTATCGGATACAATGGTTTCATTCTTCCTGATGGATCGTTTTTAAAAGTGAGAAAAATGGAGGATTATCATACCAATCATTATTTATATGCAAGAGATTATTTACGCGATTTGAATCTGTTTCCTGACGTTATCATTAATGAATATAATGCAATGAACTATATAGTAGAAAAATTGAATTATGTTGCTTATATGTTATCTCGTTTTGGAACTTCCTATATGGAAACGGATTTTCCACTGACGAAATCACAGAAAGATGCCATTCAAACACTAAATCAGTTAAATCAATACGAAAAAAATAAAACTTTAAGCTTGAAAAGAGGTTAATTATGAAGAAATATAATAATGGTTCCTTTCGAATAGATTCGATTGGAAAACAAGTAGAGTTAATGGGATGGGTCAATAAAAAACGCAATCTTGGTGGTTTAATTTTTATTGACTTAAGAGATCGTAGTGGAATCATCCAGTTAGTGGTTCGTCCCGAAAATCAATATTATTCGCTTGCCGAAGACATAAAAAATGAATATGTAATTCGCGTCGTAGGTACCATTTGTGAAAGAGAAAATAAAAATACTCATCTTCCAACTGGCGATATCGAATGTGAGGTAGAAACACTTTTCGTCATTAATACATCGAAAGATCTTCCTTTTGAAGTATCTAACGATACAACAGCATTAGAAGATACGCGTTTAAAATATCGTTATTTAGATTTACGTAGAGCAAGTTTGCAGCAAAATCTGATGCTTCGACATCAAGTTACTTTGATCACTCGGAACTTCTTATCAAAATTAGGCTTTATTGAAATTGAAACGCCTATTTTGTGTAAATCTACACCAGAAGGGGCGCGTGATTATTTGGTCCCTAGTCGTATTAGCAATGGAAAATTTTATGCATTACCCCAATCACCTCAAATTTATAAACAACTATTGATGATTGGGGGATTAGAAAAATATTTTCAAATTGCTCGTTGTTTTCGTGATGAAGATTTGCGTGCCGATCGCCAGCCGGAATTTACACAAATTGATATCGAAATGAGTTTTGCTGAGGAAGAAGATATTTGGCAAGTAGTAGAAGATCTTATGAGAGAAATTTTTAGAGAAATAAAAGGAATAACCCTTCCTAATTTTGAACGCCTTACCTATATGGAATGTATGAAAAGATTTGGAAGCGATAAGCCTGATACGAGATTTGGTATGGAGCTTCAAGATGTTACTTCTATTTTCGAGCATACCAATTTTGCAATCTTTCGCAACATCATCGAGAATCAAGGCATCATTAATGCCTTGGTTGTTAAAAATCATGCTTCTGATTACTCTCGTAAAGATTTAGAAAAATTAACGGAATTTATCAAAGTATATGGTGCGAAAGCATTATCTTATTTAAAATATAATGAGAAAGAACTCTCTGGTTCGATTGGAAAAGTGATGAATGAGGAGGAAAAATCTTCACTCATTACCACATTAGGACTTGAGGCAAATGACCTTGTTTTAATAGTTGCCGATAAAAAGAAAATTGTTCAATCATCGCTAGGAGCCCTTCGTAATAAACTTGGTCATGACTTGCACCTAATCGATGAAGAAAAATATAATTTTTTATGGGTTACCAATTTTCCAATGTTCGAATATAGTGAAGAAGAAAAACGCTTTGTGGCTGCTCACCATCCTTTTACTTCACCTAATTTAGAAGATGTCGACAAACTTATGACAGATCCAGAGAATTGTTTTTCGCGTGCATATGATCTAGTTCTCAATGGTTATGAGTTATTAAGTGGATCCATTCGTATCCATGATGAAGAACTACAAGAAACAGTCTTTGAAGCAATTGGTATGACGATGGAAGAAGCTCGAAAGAAATTTGGATTTTTCCTAGACGCCTTCCAATTTGGTACTCCTCCTCATGGTGGTGTTGGAATTGGTTTAGAACGTCTTATTATGATCCTTGCTGGTACCGATAATATTCGTGATGTGGTTGCTTTTCCAAAAACAGCTAGTGCATCTGATCTTATGAGTGAAGCACCAAATATCGTTGAAGAAAAACAATTAAAAGAATTAGGAATTGAACTAATAAAATAGTTCTTTTTCTATTTCTTATATGATGAAAAGAGGGAAACATGGAAAATTTTCAATATCAACATTTTGATTTTACCAACAAACATCAAATTCAATTATTTTCCGATATTTGGTTCAATCCAGAAACACGAAAATACTTTCCTGGTTTTGTTGATACAAAAATTGCATTTGAACGATACCTTCAAGTGATGGAAAATAAACAAAATATTGACCGTCGAGATTACTTTACGATCTATCAAAATCATTATATTGGATGGTTAAATATTACTGGTCATCATTCCTTAAAAATGTCTGTTGAACTCATGTATGCCTTACATCCGCATTTTCGTGGTCGAAATTTAGGAAACGACATGATTCGCTTCTTTTTGGAGGAGTTAAAAAAAAGCACGCTTCAACATGTCGAAGCATATGTCGATATTGAAAATAAAGCGAGTCAAAAAATTTTGACTTATAATCATTTTCAACAAGCATATGAGGACGATGTTACTTTTTATTTCTGGAAGACATTAAAATAATAGTAAAGGAGGGCCTTATGGAACGAATCAAAGAAATCGAACGCAGTATTATCAAAAAATATCGAAAAGAAATATGGGCCAAGTTTATAAAAGCGATCGAAGAATTTGAATTGATCAAAGAAGGTGACCATATTGCTGTATGTATCAGTGGTGGGAAAGATTCGATGTTGCTAGCAAAATGCTTAGAAGAATTACAAAAACATGGAAAAATTCCTTTTTCATTAGAATATATTGTTATGAATCCAGGTTATAATGAGGAAAATCTTTCCAAAATTAAAGAAAATTTAGATATTTTAAAAATTCCTGCTCACATATTTGAAAGTGATATTTTTCATGTGACAGAAAAAATTGGTGGTGATAGCCCTTGTTACTTATGTGCCCGTATGAGAAGAGGATATTTATATGCCAAAGCAAAGGAACTAGGATGTAATAAAATTGCTCTTGGTCATCACTTTAACGATGTCGTAGAGACGATTCTCATGAATTTGATTTTTACTGGACAATTTTCTAGTATGATGCCTAAACTACATAGTGATCACTTTGAAGGATTAGAATTGATAAGACCTCTTTATTATATAAAAGAACAAGATATTAAAAGTTGGGCACAATCGAATCGATTGACTTTTATCGATTGTGCATGTTTGGTAACGAAAAAAAGTAGTGGTAAAAGAAAAGAAATCAAACAATTAGTAGAACAATTAAAAAAAATCTATCCGGATGCAGACCTCTCAGTTTTTAAAAGTACCGATAACGTCAATATGAATACAATCTTAGGTTATAAAAAGGATGGAAAAAAGATTTCTTTTCTAGATACCTATGATAACGAATAAGTAACATCATGGGAAAATATGTTTTCTTCTAAAAAAACTATTCAAAGGAATGAAAATATGCTATAATGTAATTGCTTAGAAGATAAGAGCTATTAAGAAAAACCTACAAGTTAACGATTGGGAATCTAAAGGATGAATGGTGTTGAATACTTACTATAAGTAAGGATCCTAAAATTTGTCTGGTGATGCCCACCTGGGAGATCAGGTTTATCGTTAAGGCTCACTTCTGAGCATTTTTTATTTATGGTGATAATATGAAAGAAACAACCTTTTGTAAAGAATGTGGGGAAAAGGTAAGTGCAAATAGTCGAGTTTGTCCAAATTGTGGAAGACGACTAAAAGTACAAAATCAAAACTTAGAATATATGACGGAAGAAGAAAGAGAACGCGAAGACGAATTTCATCCTTTTGGTCTACAAAAAAAGGCATATAACAAATGGATTAGTTTTTTTCTAGCTCTTTTTTTAGGATGGTTGGGAGCTCATAAATTCTATGAAGAAAAATATTTTGTCGGCATTCTATATCTTTTTACTTGGGGTTTATTCGGGATTGGATGGATCATAGATATCATTACACTTTTCCAAAAACCTAACCCTTATTATTTATGGAAATAAAACGAGTAATCGTTTTTTTCTTTTGGGGAAATATGTTATAATGTTGACATGGTGATGTTATGAATGAATTCGCACGTTTGGAACTCTTGATTGGAAAAGAAAAAATAGAAAAACTAAAACAATCGACTGTTTTAATATTAGGTCTAGGTGGTGTTGGTAGTTATGCTACTGAAAGCTTAGTTCGTTCAGGAATCGGACATTTTATTATAATCGACTTTGATGTGATCGATATTACCAATTTAAATCGTCAATTGATGGCAACGCAAAAAAATATCGGGGAATATAAAGTAGATGTTTGGGAAAAGCGCATGCGAGAGATCAATCCTCTTGTTCATGTTACAAAGATTCAACAAAAATTATTACCTCAAGATATCGAACCACTATTTCAAACTTATACGTTCCAATATGTCGTCGATGCTTGTGACACAGTATCCACAAAATGTGCCATCATCAAAGCCTGTTTAAACCATCATATTACGTTTATCTCTTCGATGGGAACAGGAAATAAAATGGATCCTACACAGTTAGAAATTATCGATATTAGAAAGACAAGCTATGACCCTCTGGCTCGAGTCATTCGCAAAATGGTCAAAGACATGAAAACAAATCAAAAAGTGATGGTAGTTTGTAGTAAAGAAAGGCCTCAAAAAAGAAATGACTCTATCATTGCATCTAATGCGTTTGTTCCCGCAACAGCAGGGTTATTTTGTGCAAATTATATCGTAGATAGAATCGTAGGTGAAGAAAGTGAACACTAAAAAGAATGCAATCACAACATGGTTAGAACAAGTAGAGGGTCGTTTGATTGCAATCGGTATCGAAGAAGATTCTATTTTAGAAATGATCGAAGAAAATAATCGTATCACCAGTTGCGATCTTTTACATTCAACACTTTTATGTGAGGGCAAAGTAGATGAAAACGTTGGAAAGTTTCTACCGATTCGCCGTTTACGTCGTTACTTCAAAAAGAAAAAGCATGATGCTATGTTGGTAAATTATACTCATGTATCTCCATATATGAAGACCTTTATTCGCGATAGTATCGATATTACCAAAAAGACGATATGCTTTTATCATTTAGATGAGGATACTTTAACATTTCTCAAAAAACGTTATCATCATTATCATGCATCGTTAAAAGAGTGGAAAGAACAAAACGAATTTATTTTAGAAGTGGATGTTACTAAAGCAAAGACGCATATGCTTCAAAATTGGTTTTATTTTATAATCGATACCATTCATAATGGAATCGAGTTATTGAGTGATTTTTTAGTGAATTAAAGATAGAACTCTATCTTTTTTCATGCGTTGTTCAACTATTTTTCACAAAATATTCACAATTCTGTCATAAAATACTATCATGAAAAGAAAGGCATTCAGCCGATTTTTTCACTGATCAATGTATGTAAGAGACATCGACTCTCTCTACTCCGGAAAGTACATCGTGCTTTCCTTTTTAATGATCATATCCAGAGATTTCAAATCCACCAGAGACAAAACGTTGTTTCCAAATCGTCTTCTTTTGTTGTTTTAATGTGATCGTCGCTTCTGCTTGCAATGATTCTTCAACTGATGACTCCATATTGCCACTCTTGGGAGCTAGTAAAGAATTGGATGTGCCATTTCGTATGACGATTTTCAAAAGATAATCGTGCTTTTTTAGTTTAATCATGTAAAGGCCATTTCCTTTACTCTCCATTTGCTTGATTTTCGCAAAATCATAAGTGCTGAATCGATATTGTTTTTTATCGTTTTGAAGAACGCATATGACTCCTTTAAAATGAAGCCCATGAAAAGGAATATCCGCAATCGATAACAAAAAACTCATCTTTTTATGATTGAGAGTATCTTTTTTAGGGGTATTAGATTGAAACCATAAGTATCGTTTGGGAAAAGAAGTACCATAATCTTTTTCGATATAACCATATCCATCTTCAAATTCAAACCGTTCTTGATTGATAAAGAGGAGTCCATCAACATAGTGATCCATACTGACAATACCATGATTACATTCCATCTTAAAATAGCTAAATGGTCCCATGATGGTTGGGGCATACCAATTGTATTTGATGGGGGTAAGATCGCTATAAGTGAGAGTTCCTATGATTTCGATTCTTTCTTCCTTTATATTTAATTCAATCTCATCTTCTTTAAAGATACTATCACCAATCTGAATCATGAATGGATTATCAGAGTAATGAAATTCCGATATTGGATAAGAAAAATAATAGGATCTCTGATGCCAGGTTTCATTTATCTGAATAAAAGCATGAGGATTTTTCTCTGCCAAAGAGATACCGGGAATCACCGCCAGAACTTCTTTTTTATCTTCACTGACATGTTTATAGTACCATCCTTCAAAATAGTTTTTTTCTTTCAAACTTCCTTGGAAACAAATTTGTCGCTTCATATATCCTCCTATCTCTTCATCCTATGTATGTTTGAATACTTTTTATGCGAAAAGTGAAAAAATAGTTTAGAAATGATAAAATTCTGGTATAATGAGAATGCAAGGTGAAGAGTATGGTGTATGTATTTTATGGATTAGAAACCTATTTGATTGAACGCGAAGTAAAAAAAGTATTATGGGAGAAACAAATTGAGGCAATCAATTTAAGTACTTATGATTTAGAAGAAGTTTCGTTAAAAGAGGTTTTAGAAGATGCAGCGATGATATCTTTATTTTCTTCTAATAAGGGAATCCTTTGTGAAAATGCTAGTTTTTTAACAGGAAGTAGCAAAAATAGGGGAATCGAACAAGATCCAACGATCTTGGAAGATTATTTAAAGCACCCCAATCCAGATTCGATTATCATCTTCACGGTTGGAATAGAGAAATTAGACGAACGTAAAAAGATCGTCAAAACGTTAAAAAAAGAAGCAAAAGTAATCGAATTTAATAAACATAATCAGAACTTCATATCAATCGTAAAAGAATTATTGAACGGTTACCAAATTCAAAACGATAGTATTCGTCTTTTGATCGATCGAGTAGGAGAGGATCTTCATCGTTTGGAACAAGAGTGTGAAAAATTGAAATTGTATGCGATTGATTCGATGGTTATTACGGCAGATGATATTATGGCATTGACGACGAAAAATATCGATATCGATATTTTTGGATTCATGGAAAATATCGTTTCAAAAAATAAAGAAAAAGCAATGGAAACTTATCATGAAATGTTGAAATATAGTGAAGAGCCTATTAAAATTATCGTCATGTTGGCAAATCAATTTCGAATCATTTACCAAAGTAAATTACTTTATCAAAAGGGATATACAGAAAGAGATATTGTGAAAGAATTAGGAATCCATCCATATCGCATCAAATTAGCCCTAGAGAAGGGTAAAAACTTTACCAGTGATAGTTTACTCGAATATATAGAAAAACTCGCTAATTTGGACATTTTAATCAAAAAGGGATTGATCGATAAAGAGTTAGGATTAGAACTATTTATTTTGGAATTATAAAAAGAACTATTATGAGTTTCACACAATAGTTCTTTTATTGTTTGTAATATAGTCTTTTAAATGAATTTTCTATCAGTTCATCAAAAAGTAATAATTGGTTACTTTTGATTCAAGCGTTCTAAATGATCGTATACTTCTTTTAACATGGTTTCGTATTTACTTGTCGTTTTCGGTTGATAGTATTTACGATTTTTCAAGCGATCTGGTAAATATTGTTGTTTTACATAAGCGTTTGGATAGTCATGAGGATATTTATAGTCTTGAGAGTTGGTTTTAATGTGGCTTGGTACATTACCGGTGTTCCCACTACGAATATCGTTCAAAGCTTTGTCAAGTGCGACATGTGCACTATTTGATTTTGGTGATAAAGCTAATTCAACGACAACGCTAGCTAACGGAATTCTAGCTTCGGGAAGGCCTAATCGTTCAGAAGCATTGATAGCAGCATCCACTTTAGGTCCCATACTAGGATTCGCAAGACCGATATCTTCATAAGCAATAACACTCATTCTTCGATAGATGCTATCCAAATCTTCTGCTTCGATCAGACGTGCCAAATAATGTAAAGCTGCATGGACATCACTTCCACGAATCGACTTTTGAAAGGCACTTAAAACATCATAATGCCCATCTTCGTTTTTATCGTGAAAAAAGACGGGTTTACTATTAATATTCTTTAAGATATCCATCGTAATATGATAATCAGATGAAGAATAGTAAGCAACTTCTAGAAGATTATAAGCGTAACGTAAGTCTCCACCACTTAGACGAGCTATATATAAAATACTTTCATTCTCAATCGTAATATTGGGTAAATAAGGACTGTGAAGCGCTTTTTCAATTCCTTCGACAATATCATTCATCTCTAATTCGTGAAGTTCAAAAATCTGTGTTCGGCTACGAATTGCTGGATTGATTTTATGATAAGGATTACTGGTCGTCATTCCAATTAACGTAATAAGACCATTTTCTAAATAAGGAAGAAGTAAATCCTGTTTATCTTTGTTTAAACGATGAATTTCATCCATAATCACGACCATTCCACCATACATCTTTGCTTCTTCTACGACGACATCAAAATCCTTTTTGTTGTTGATGACAGCATTTAACATGCGATATTGGAGTCCTAATTCAGATACGATCGCCGTTGCGATACTTGTTTTACCAATCCCTGGTTTTCCGTATAGAATCATCGAAAAAAGACGCTTATTTTTTACCATGTTATAGATTACTTTATGTTCTCCAACCAAATGTTTTTGACCAATGATTTCACTAATCCTTTTTGGTCGGAGTTTGACTGCTAATGGTTCATTCATGTTATCACCATTTATTATTTTAACAAAATATCATGAAAAAAGATAGATCGTAAGAACATGTAAAGTTCGAAAGAACTTACTTTCTATCTGGCGAATTGTGATATAATTTTAATAGAAGTAAAGTGGGTGATGGAATGAGGGAAATAGAAGAAACAATCGAAGAATATTTAAATTATCTTTTGATTGAGAAAAAATATAGCAATCATACGATTATGTCCTATCAAAATGATTTAACCGAGTTTGCGAATTTTTGTAAACAAAAAAAGAAAGAACTTTATCAATTAAATAAACAGGA
This sequence comes from uncultured Bacilli bacterium, assembly GCA_944332005.1. Classification (GTDB taxonomy): domain Bacteria; phylum Bacillota_I; class Bacilli_A; order RF39; family UBA660; genus CALVRE01. The sequence goes on along the minus strand of CALVJD010000047.1, from coordinate 26,032 downwards.
TTTAAAAGATTATCTTACTCATTTAAAACATAAATATACGAGTGATAAAACAATTTCTCATCATATTAGTAGTCTAAGAAGTTTTTATAAATATCTGATGATTTCCAAGTACATTGATCAAAATCCCGTTTCTCTGATCGCGCTTCCTAAAATTACGAAAACCTTGCCACAAGTATTATCGGAAGAAGAAGTAGATCGTATCTTGGATATCCCGCTTACCGATCCTTTTTCTTATCGCAACAAAGCCATGCTGGAACTTATGTATGCGACCGGATTGCGTGTCAGTGAACTTGTCAATTTAAAAATATCTGATATTGATTTTAATATGGCAACCGTAAGAACGATCGGAAAGGGAAGTAAAGAGAGAATCATTCCAATCGGAGATTATGCTCTTACTGCTCTTTCTATTTACTATGAAAATTACCGAGAACTTCTATATAAACATAACAGAAATGATTATTTGTTTTTGAATAATCATGGTAAACAGATGACACGTGTAGGATTCTTTAAAATCGTCAAGAAAATAGCGAAAGAAAAAGATATCCAAACACACTTTTCCCCTCATACCTTACGTCATTCTTTTGCTACTCATTTACTCAATCATGGCGCTGATTTACGTAGTATTCAAGAACTATTAGGTCATTCTGATATTTCGACAACCCAAATCTATACTCATGTTTCACAAGAAAAATTAAAAGAAAATTACCGTGAATTTCATCCGCATGGAAAGTAGGAAACTTATGAATTTACAAAAAGATCATTGGACGCAAAAGGATTATCAAGATTTTTTAGCTTATTTACAAGAACAAGTCGATCCTGTATATCGAGAATTTCATTCTCGTCTCGTTCCCGAACACCAAAATATTTTGGGAATACGAATTCCTGTATTAAAAAAGATCGCCAAAGAGATTAGCAAAGGTAATTATAAAGAATTCATAAAAGAAAATCATCACAATTACTATGAAGAAACCATGATTCACGGGCTTATTTTAGGTGATATCAAATGTCCATTTTCAGAACTCTTCGTACTACTGGAAGAATTTCTTCCTTATAATGAGAATTGGGCCATCAACGATACGGTATGCGCCAATTTAAAAAGTTTAAAAAAGGATCAGGACAAAACATTCGACTATATTGTTTATTATCTTTCCAAAGACGATCCTTGGAGGATACGCTTTGGATTAATTCTTCTGTTGGATCATTATTTAAACGATACTTACATCGATACCATATTAGAACTTTGCCATCACATCCATTCCGAAGAATACTATGTAAAAATGGCAGTAGCTTGGTTATTATCGATTTGTTATGTCAAATATCCAGATAAAACAATGACCTTTTTTAGAAACAATCAATTAGATAATTGGATACATAATAAAGCAATTCAAAAAACATGTGAATCCCTTCGTGTTACCCAAGAAGAAAAAGAAAATTTGCGAAAGTTAAAAAGAAAGAGTGTTATTTATGAAGGTAGTTAAACTATATCATATTGGTAGTTGGTACTATGTCTACCAAGACGATGCTTATGTGGTTGCAAATGTTACAGGTTACAAATTGTATGAAAATCCAAGATCAGGAATACCAACCGTTTCTTTTCCAGAATATGTGATTGCCAATGTAATCGATGAACTAGCCTCTCGGAAAATCAATTATATATTACCAAATGATGAAAATAAATTAAAAGATTTTAAAGAAATAAACCAATATAACCATTATCTAAAAAAAGATAGTTTTGTATCCTATCAAAAACCACAAAGAAAAAAAATAACTGGTTCTTTCACAGTTCAGTATAATCAAGAACCGTATGAAGAATTTATTATCAATCAAAATATCAATGCACAAGCAAAACTTGTCCAAAAAGTAATTCAATATAACATTGGAGATATTTTTACGATAGGGGATTCACAAGTTAAAATAATTGCCAAAAATATTCAATATGACAAATAAAAACTTTTCTAGAAAACGAAAAGTTTTTTTGTAAAAAGATGGTTGCATATTGAATTTTTATTTTGTTTATGATATGTTGGAATCAGAGACACTGAGAGTGCATTTTAACTACAAAAAAACTGCCTAAGCAGTTGTTCTCACATAAGTGAGTATTTAGGGTAAAACCTTTATTTTAACTCTCTATGTCATCTTAAATGGTATTAAATTTAATACACAATAAAAGCGACCGCGCTGTTAAGTCAACACGACCGCTTTCAATATCTATTTTATACCATATTTTTAAAAATAGGGCAAATCGGAGTGTAGTTCAGCTTGGTAGAACGCTGGCTTCGGGAGCTAGAGGTCGCAGGTTCAAATCCTGTCACTCCGACCAGTTTGATCATTCTATATTTATAATATAATATTAAGTATCTTAATGATAAGAAAACTTAAATCATCGATAAAAGATACCCATTTGAACTAGTCAAGTAAAAGTAGACAGTAAAAAAAACTTTTTAGAACCCTGATTCAAATTTATATTGAATTGGGGTTTTATATTGTAATGAATATGCAGGCCTCTCATTATTGTAATAATATATATATTGTTCAATAAGTTTTGGAACATCCTCGCAATGTTTTAAATCAAAATCAATAATTAATTCTTCTTTAATCCATCCGTTCAATGATTCATTTACAGGATTATCAGTAGGTGTGCCTGCTCGACTCATTGAACGTTCTATGTTATAATTTTCTAGAAGCTTGTTATAAGCTTTAGATGAATAAACTGAACCTTGATCTGTGTGGAGAATAATCAAATCATCAGTTTGTTCTTTTTTTATACGTGTTAATACTTGATTTAAACCATCATAATATGAATGAATTGCACCTTTTCTAGAGGCTAATCCATAACCAACTATTTCTTTGTTCCAAGCATCAAAATATAGTGTTAATTCATAATATATATTCTTTACCCAAAAAGATGTCATATCTGACACTATTACTTCAAATGGCCTTGATAAATACTTCCATCCGTTCCATACTAAATTATTAAATTTTTCGTGTTCTTCATCAGGTTTCTTCCATTGATAATGTTTCCCATTAGATCTTATTCCTTCATATTTACAACATAAATGGACATGATTATCAGACCAAACTATTCCATAATGTAATCTGGCATAAGCATTTATCCATCTGTATCCATGCGATGGATGTTTTTTGTGTATTTCTTTTATCAAATTTATATCTGTTTGTCTTGATAACATTTTATCTGTCGGATGATCTTGTCTATATTTCCATTTATAATATCCAGATCTACTCACAGACATATATTTACATAGTAATTGGATTGAATATTTATCTTTATATTCATCTATTATTTTATATTCTTCTCGAATGTAGTAACGTATTCCTTTTCGGCCCCAACTCCTTTCACCATATAACCTTTTTTTAATCGAGCAATCTCAATATCTTTCTTTAATATTTCCAATTCTAATTCTTCAATCTTACTTTTTGGTTTTCTTAAATGTAATCCAGCATTTGAATTTTTATGTTTTCCTGTGTTTGATTTTAAACCTTCTATTCCAGATTGATTATATTTATAAAGCCATCTGTATATTATTTTGTTGGATAAATTATATTTTTTATTCAATTTTGTTGCACTTTCACCATTTAAATATTCCTTAACAATTTTTTCTTTTTCTTCTGGTGTTCTCATAATATTATTTGTTCCTATTGGTCGTCCCATATTCTTATCTCCTTTATTAAATTTTAACATACAAAAAGCAGACTAGTGTTTTTTTTACTGTCTACTTTTATAATATCACTTCAATTTGGTATCTTTTTATCATGTATCAATAAAGATTTCATATTCTTTAATAGGTGATAGTATGGGACAAACAACATTTGCGTTTCTTTTAACTGTTCTGGCAGGTTTATCAACAATGATTGGAACCATTCTTATTTTTATTAAAGTAAACAATAGTAATAAATTAATTGCTAGTAGTCTAGGTTTTGCTGCTGGTGTTATGATGACAGTTTCTATTACGGATTTAATACCAGAAGCCATTCATTCAATCGAAAGTGTATATCGATTTGTTCCGTCACTATTAATTGTAGCAATTTTTATCACGATTGGCATTATATTTTCAATGATGATCGATCGATTTTTGCCAGAAGATTTAACTAATACGAATAAAAAAGGATTATATAGGGTAGGAGTTATTTCCATGTTAGCCATTATCCTTCACAATATACCAGAAGGAATTGCGACTTTTATGACCACAAGTAGTCATATCACGCTTGGAATTGCCTTAACAATCGCCATAGCGATGCATAATATACCAGAGGGTATTTCGATATCGATTCCTATCTATTATGCGACAGGGACTCGTTTAAAAGCGTTATTTTACACCTTTGTTTCTAGTTTATCAGAACCATTGGGCGCTATTTTAGCTTATTTGATGCTTAGACCCTTTGTCAACGATATGATGATGGGATGTTTATATGCAATCATAGCAGGTATTATGTTACATATCTCCATTTATGAATTAATTCCTACCTCTTTTTCTTATCAGTACAAAAAAAGTAGTGGACGATGGATATTCATTGGAATTGTATTTATGCTCATCAATCATTTTCTTTTTTAGTAAAACATGCTACAATGGAGTAGGTGAGAAGTATGATAAAAGCATTTCAATATAAACCAAATGGAGTATGTTCGAAAAATATTATTTTTACAGTCGATGAAAATAATATTATTCGTGATTTAAGGGTCATTGGTGGTTGTCCTGGTAATTTATTAGGAATTAGTGTTTTGGTAAAAGGGCAAAAGATCGATGATGTAATCGAAAAATTAAAAGGAATTCGTTGTGGCAATAAAGTTACCTCATGTCCAGATCAAATTGCGATTGCATTAGAAAAATACAAAGATAAACAAATATTAAATGTAAAATAAAAAGAGATAACAATTGTTTATCTCTTTTCATTGGGTTATTTGCAATCTCTTAGTTCAAATGAATGATCTGAATTTTCATCATATTCGAATGAATGATCTTCAGACTCAAAACCGATGTTTTGATCATTTGAATTCATTTTACTCTTACAGTCAGTTACCTGATTATTTTTCTTGTTACTAACTTGTTTGTTACTTTTATTGGTAACATTAGAGTTTTTATTCTTATTCTTTGCCATTTTCATCACCCATTAGTAGTATGAACAAACCATCTAGTAATATACAAAAAATTTTCAAATTGTTAATTTTTTCTGATATAATATAATTGATAGTAGAGTAGGTGAGTTATGCACGATATCAACACCATTTTAAAACAAGATAAATATATTCCTAGAAGTGAATTATTTTGTCATGATTTAATAGAAACAAAATACTTACAACAAACAGAATATCATAACAAACAATTTATCAAAAACAAATTAAAAGAATATGAAGAATATTTCGATAATATATTAGATAAAGAAAAGAAAAAAATAAAACTGGATCTAGAACAGCGTATCGCCATTCTAACCGATGAAGATTATAATCTCATCATAGCTGGAGCTGGAAGCGGTAAAACGACTACTATGATAGCTAAAATAAAGTATTTAATTGAAAAATGCCATGTTTCTAGCAATGAAATTTTAGCCATTTCCTTTGCTAGAAAAAATGTATTAGAACTTGATCAAAAACTAAATCAAATCTATAAATTGAACGTTGACACTAAAACTTTTCATAAGCTTGGAATCGAAATAATCAAAGCTTATGAAAATATACCAGTTAGAGTTATAAGTGAAAATGATAAAAAAAATATCATTTTGAATTATCTAAAAAAAGAAATATATAAAAACAAAGAAAATTTACGAGAAACAATTAATTTTTTAAGCTGTTATTTTCATGCTGATCCTAACATGGCCGAATTTGATAACTTTGAAGAATATAAAAAATATAAATATGATACTGAATATATGTCATTAAAAAGTAACTTAGGTGAATACAATAAAACGATCATAAATAAAAGAAAAAAATCAAAGATAAGCATAAAATATGAATTTTTACGTTCTTATCAAGAATTAGAAATTGCTAATTTCTTATATCTAAATAACATCGAATATGAATATGAAAAAAAATATCCTTTTTCAGATAACAACACCGTATATTATCCAGATTTTACTATTAAACAAGGAGAAAACATCATATATCTTGAACATTTTGCAATCAATCAAAATGGTACTAGCGAAATATTTGATACGCAAACAACCACCAAATATAATCATGAAATTGACATCAAGAAACAATTACATGATCAATATCATACTAAATTAATATGCACCTATGCAAACTATAATGACGGGAAATCATTACTTTTTCATTTAAAAGAGTTATTAATCAAAAATGGGTTTATATTAAAAAAGAAAAGAGAAGAAGAAATATATCAAAAATTATTTGAAACTTCTAAAGATACCGAATTTTTTGCTTACCTCGTATTAGCACTATCTTTTATCTCTAAGTTTAAGCTTCAAAAGAAAAAAATTGAAGACTTTGATAGAATGATAAGTGAAACCGATATTGAACGAACCAAAGAATTTTTAAAATTAACGAAAAAAATATATGAACATTATGAACAAACGCTTAAAAATGAAGGTAAAATTGATTTTGAAGATATGATTATAAAAGCCATCTATGATCTAAAACATATCAAAAAAGAAAATATACCATTTCATTATCAATATATTATTGTAGATGAATATCAAGATATCTCCGATCAACGATTCGAATTATTACAAGAACTAACGAGAATGCTCAATTCAAAAATCATCGCTGTAGGGGATGACTGGCAATCCATTTTTGCCTTTGCCGGATCCAATGTAACTTTATTTACAAAATTTAAAGAAGCTATGGGTTATGCTGAAATCTTAAAAATTCAAAATACTTATCGTAATAGTCAAGAATTGATCGATGTGGCTAGTGAGTTTGTCGAAAAAAATAAAGAACAAATTCATAAAGAGTTACGTTCTAACATTCATTTAAAGACGCCTGTCATCATTTATTCGTATGATGATAATGATAAAAAGACATGGAATAAAGCTATGCTGATAAGTAAAATTATAAGTGATATAAAAAAGGAATATTCTACCCAACACCAAATATTACTAATCGGAAGATATAATTTTGATATAGAAAACTTATTTCATACAAACCTGTTTCAAAAAGGAGAAAATGACAAAATCATTGCAGTAAACGAACCAGATATGAATATTACTTTTTCTACAGCTCACGGTTCAAAAGGAAGTGAATTTGATAGCGTTATTATTATTAATGCGATCGATTCTACTTTTGGATTCCCTTCCAAAATAAAAGATGATCCGGTATTTCTAGCAATTGAAAACAAACCAACTCTCGAATATGCCGAAGAAAGAAGACTGTTTTACGTTGCCTTGACGCGAACGAAGAGTAGGGTATATATAATTGTACCTACTTCAAAACCATCACCATTTGTAATTGAATTAAAAAAGAACAACAATGTGAAATTTATGGATAATGTCATCCAGGAATATCAAAATAATTGGGAAAATTTAAAATGCCCAAAATGTGGCTATTATTTAAAAAAAGAATACTTTAACGAAATGCAACAATATATATATCGTTGTACAAATGAAAAAGAAGTATGCAATTTTATGACTACAGAATTAGTCTATAAAGTCCCAATTCAAAAATGTTCAAAATGTTCTGGATATATGATATTAAAAAAAGTTATTCCCGAAAAGAACTTATTGATGATTGGATGTACCAATTACAATGATGAGGAAATGAATTGTATGAATGTAAAATATATACCAAACACAAGCATTAATTAAAAATATAATATATAGAAGTTAACATAATATAGATTATAGTAAGTTATATATTTTTTATAATTGTTCGAATAGTTATTCATTTTAAAGTAAATATTGAATATGAATTATCTTATTTTAGATAGTTCTTTTTTATTATTCTCAAGAATTATTTTTATATTCGAAAGATTTTTGTATTATGATTCATTTGTTATTGTGATTATTTTTTCCATTATTTGAATTGATATATGATACCATGTTGTATATTTTAATTTGAGATGGACAGTTATTCATCTATTCTTCTTTTTTAGCGCTACAAAGCGCGTTATACATGTCTATGACCTACTCTCCTATTTGTTATGATAATAGTAGGGGGGAGTTAACCAAAAATTAATAGGGGAGTTGTCACTTTGTAAAAACGTTTTATGAATCAATATTTTATCGTAAACATATAACTCCAAACAAGTCTTGTAAATATCGAATATATGATTCATATTAACAAAGATAAGTAGGAATGAAATTTTGTTATAAAATGAACGTTATTTTATATCGATAAAAATACTCTCTCCTACTCTATTAAAAAAACACCGAGTAGGCGTTAATTTACTTTTCGTGATTGAATTTCTGCGATTTTTTCGAATACTTCAGCGGCATTCTTTTCATTGATTTCCGTATATCCTAATTCCTTTAGGGCTTGAACTTTGATCGTATTAAGTTCTAAAGTACGACTCATTTTTTCTTCTCTACGATGTTCGATTTGATTTACAAAACGTTTATGGGATTCCGCAATTCTAGATTTAGATGCGCCACCATTATTATATAAAGTCATTCCAGAGAACATGATACTTTCAAAGATAAATTGATCATCTTCATCAAACACAAATTCAAGTGGTTTTACAAAACCAGTTGCTTTTGCTACATAAGCCAAAATGTACTTTAATTCTTTTGATGAATCTAATGACTGAATGAAATGATAAAGATAACGGAAAGTATGATATGCTTGATCGCTATTTCGTTCGCTATCATCTTCTAATTTTTCTTTGATCAATTCGATAATATTATGTAATAATTCTTTATCTCTTTTGTTTAGGCCATTATAAATATTGCTACTATCATTAAATTCATTTTTTGCATTGCTTTCAAATAATGCATTAATTCTCGTTTCTACATTCATAATATAATCAGTATCTACTTTAATATGATTGATTTCATCTGGTGATTTAATACCAAGTAAATTTAGTAGTAACACTTTTTTATCTTTTGGCCATTTATTAATATCATCTAGTTCCAAATAATTATAGATCATTTGTCTAGATACACCTAAATACTTTGCTAGTTTTACTTTTGAAATGCCTAATTCATGTAAAATGTCATTTAGTCTTTCCATATTTTCAAAACCTCCTATTATCATTTTATCATTTCTCTGTCAATTGTCAAGTGTAAAGTAAAAGTATAGTCAAAAAGTGAAAAAAAAGAGGGGAACTCCCCTACTAATTTATAAATACCAAAGCTTCTTATGGTTTTTACGAACTTCTTTTATAATGCCACCACCTAAGCATTCTTCGCCTAAATAGAAGACACAAGCTTGTCCTGGCGTAACTGCTTTTACTCCATTTTGATAATGGACGACGATATTACCATCATCTAGATATTCTAATTCAACTTCATTATCTTTTTGACGATACCGAAATTTCGCACTACATTGGATTGGATATTCCGTGCTGATCCAATTCACTTGATCAACTAAACATTCGGTACTAACCAAATACGGATTATCCTCACCATAAGCTACATACAAAATATTCTTTTCCAAATCTTTTCCAACGACAAAAAGCTTATCGGTACTACCTCCAATGTTAAGACCTTTTCGTTGTCCTATCGTATAATACATAAGACCGATATGTTCTCCTAATACTTCGTTTGTTTCAATATTGACGATTTGTCCAGGTATGTTAGGTAAATAGTTTTTCAAAAAGTCTTTAAAATGACGTTCTCCAATAAAGCAAATACCAGTTGAATCTTTTTTCTTAGCTGTCGTTAAATGATTTTGTTCTGCTATTTTACGAACTTCCGATTTTTCCAAATCGCCAATTGGAAAGAGAACATTCTCTAATTGTTTTTTTGATAGTTGAGACAAAAAGTAAGTTTGATCTTTATTACGATCGACACCTCGCAATAATTTGCCATTTTTAATTCGTGCATAATGTCCGGTTGCAATATAATCGGCACCTAGTTTTTCTGCCTCTTTTACAAACATATCAAATTTAATATACTTGTTACACATGATGTCAGGATTAGGTGTTCTACCGGCTTTTAATTCATCTAAAAAATAAGTAAATACATAATCCCAATATTCTTTTACAAAATCGACACGATGAAGAGGAATACCAATTTCTTCACATACTTTTAAAGCGTCATTATAATCTTGTTCTTGTGGACATATTTGATTATTTAAAGTAGGATTACCCAAGATGTCATTATTCAAAGAGGCATCCCAGTTACGCATGAAAAGGCCTACGACATCATAGCCCTGTTCTTTCAAAAGAATGGCAGCAACACTACTATCCACTCCTCCACTCATTCCAATTACTACTTTTTTCATGCAAATCACCTAGAAGTATTATACCACATTATTTTAAAATTGGAACGATCTCTTTCAATATGGTGGGAACGACATAAATTTCCATTAATGTTGTAATCATTACACCAACGATTGAGAGTACTAATATAAAAGAGTATTTATGAATGATTTTTCTAAAATCAAACGGTTCTTTCTTCAACATCGACTTGATTATTTTGAGAGAAACCGTTAGAGAATAAAGCATTAAAACAATGTAGAGAATCATATTGATAACATGATGCGGAAAAATATAAAAAAAGGCAATCAAACATCCTTTTAATTGGTAATTCATAATAATGGATGAGATCGAAAAACCTAGAATAAAGGCTTTACTGAAGAACATGAATAAAGTAACTGGAATGCCAATCACGGAAATGCCAAGTAACCAAATGACCAATACATAAATCACATTAGCACCTAAACTACTACATAAACTATTGATATAATCTAGTTTTCCTGTATCAATGTTCGTAATAAAAGCATCCAAATATTCCTTTAACATGTTCTGATCATTTTTACTTAAAATGACAACAAAGATAGATCCAGCTAAGATTCCTGCTAACATAAGGCTTACTAAGAAAATAATCATTTTCTTATTAGCTTTCGCTTTGACTTTTAGTTTGTCCACTACCTTTTTCATTCTTTCACCTCAATAAATACTATTAATTTTTATAAAAAATATTCCAAAAATAAATAAAATAGTATATAATTTTACTAGAGGTGTTTAAAATGGCTAGCAAAAAAAAGAAAAAAGCGCAGAATACAGAACGAACTTTTGCCCTTGTTTGTGTTGGTATCATGTTATTTAGTGTCGTTGCTTCGATACTTGTTTATTTTATATAAAATACTTCAAAATAACGAAGTATTTTTATATGCATAAAAGATGAGAAAAATCTCATCTTTTTAATTTTCAGCTTCTTCTAACATGTTAGTAATGAAGATCCCATAACCACGAGTTGGTGTATCTACCACTACGTGGGTTACCGCTCCTACTAAGTATTCGTCTTGTAGAATTGGACTTCCACTCATTCCTTGAATAATTCCACCCGTTGTATTCAATAATTCTTGGTCGGTTATTTCAAACGAGATATTCTTCGTTGTCCCTTTTTGATTAATTCTGGTAATATTGATTTCATATTCTTTGATTTCCGTACCATTTAATACCGTTCGAATCGTCGCTTTTCCGGTTTTCACTTCATTTGGTTCGGCTACTTTATAGAGTTCTGTCTCAGGAAGTTCTTGTGTGTAGTTACCAAATATTCCGTGTTCGGTATTTTCAAAGACATCACCTTGAATACGGTTCGAGTAATATTTCGCATTTTTTTCTCCTGGTTCTCCATTTTCACTTTTTTGAATTCCAGTTACTTCTGAATCATAGATTTTACCATCTTTAATCTCTAAAATTCTACCAGTTGTTTTTTCTAATATTTCATGCCCAAGAGCACCAAATAACTTCGTATTGGGATCGATATAAGTTAAGGTACCAATTCCCGTAATACTATCTTTGACATACAATCCTGTTTTATAGACGTTGTTTTCATCCTTATAAATTTTAAGAGTTGTGTTCAGCGTTTCATCATTTCGTTTATAACCTATTTCTATGGTTTCATCCTTGTTTGCAGCATTTATTTTAGAGACCATTTCACTAATCGTGCTGATGTTATCTCCATTGATACTAATAATCGTGTCTCCTACTTTTAAGCCTGCATCTTTACCCGGATATTCGTCGTTTACTTTGTATAATCCAACGACTAAGACACCATCTGCGTGAAGTTCAATTCCGATGTTTTCACCACCAGGAATGACGTAATCTGAATAAGCGAATACAAAACTTGGCATACTAATTAATGCAAGAAGCGTAATACATGACGTTTTTAAAAATTTTTTAAAAGTCACATTTTCATCTCCTTTATATCACTTGCAGACTACATTATTATTATGGTTGGAATGACGATTATTATAGCCATTAAAAAATGCCAAATGAGGCATTTGTTTCCTATTAATTGGTGGTTTCTTCAATGTGAAAATCTTTTAAACTGCCATCTTCCAAAACCATTTTACTTACTTGCTCTTCCACTTGTTTTAATTCTTGATCACACTCGGAAGCAAGTTTCATAGCGCGGGTATATTTTTCGATCGATTCTTCTAATGAACTATTCCCGTTTTCTAAATCGCTGATGATCGTTTCTAATTCTTTCATTTTATCTTCAAATTTCATTTCTTTCTTTTCCATCTTTATTCTCCTTTTATCGTTATCACTTTTAGATTGATTTCTCCATCATATAACTTCAGCTTCATCTCTTCTTCTTTTTGGACATCGTAAATCGATTTAATAATATGATTTTTTTGATATGGAATGGCAAATCCTCGTTTTAAAACTGACATCGGATTAACCAATTCTAATTTTTCAATCTTGGTCTTTAAATCGATCATTTGCTTGGCATATAATTCTTCTGGATGTAAAAATATATAATGTTTCATGATATGGTCTAAATCAAACCTTTTATGTTCTAAAGTGCGTATCATCGATTGTGTTAATCTTTCTATCAAAGTGTCTAATTTTTGACTTTTATTCTCATATATCATGATGGGATTTTTTATGACAAACGAATTTTTTAAGCTATCTAAATATAATTTTTGTAAATGAATGGTTTTATGAATACTTTCGTGTAAACGAATTTTTAATTGTGTCATATGCTTTGTTAAATCAAGTATGTTAGGAACTGCTAATTCAGCTGCTCCGGTTGGGGTTGGCGCTCTAAGATCGGCAACGAAGTCGCTAATCGTATAATCAATTTCATGACCTACCGCACTAATAATCGGAATCGGGCAAGCAAAGATCGCTCTTGCAACACTTTCTTCATTAAATGGCCATAAGTCTTCAATCGATCCACCACCTCGACCAACAATCAAAAGATCAAGATTATAATTTTCTGCACGTTTGATATTTTTAACAATATCACTAGCTGCATTTTCTCCCTGAACTAAACTTGGGAAAAGAATCGTCTCGGCAATGGGGAAACGTCTTCGAATTGTCGAAATAATATCTTTGATAGCGGCTCCGGTTGGTGCCGTAATAATACCGATTCGTTCAGGAATTTTAGGAATTGTTTTTTTATGACGAGGATCAAATAAGCCTTCTTTGGATAACTGAGTTTTTAATTTTTCAAAGGCAATATACAAATTTCCTACTCCATCTTCGAGCATTTCGTCAACATATATTTGATAATTGCCACTTGCTTCATATATACTTATTCTTCCCGTTACTAAGATTTTCATTCCATCTGCCGGTTGAAAAGTAAGCTTGGATGCATTTTTACTGAACATGATGGCATTTATTTTACTTGTTTCATCCTTAATTGAAAAATAAAGGTGACCGCTAGAATGACTTTTAAAGTTAGAAATTTCCCCTTTTAAGAAAACAAGACGAAGATTTTCGTCTGTATCAAATTTCATCTTTAAATATCTTGTTAGGGCTCCAACACTAAGATATTTTCTATCACTCATTTTCTCACCTACTTATTGTGGTACACTTTATCCAATACACCATTAATCATTTTCCGTACATCATCATCACTATAACTTTTCGCAAGTTCAACAGCTTCATTGATCGATACAATTTCTGGTGTATTCGTATATAGTAATTCATAGATTCCCATTCTAAGAATCGCTTGATCTGTATTTCCTAAACGATCGATCGTCCAATCATTTAAATATTGATTGGCAATTTTATCGATTTCCTTCTGATAAGTAGTAACGCCATATACCATATCTTTGACAAATTCGTTTTCGATAGGAACTACCTCTTTGATCACATCATCGATTTCATATTTTATTTTATTTTTTTCATATACATTGATCTGATAGAGAATGGTCATAATTAATTTTCTAAGTTCACTTCTATTTAATGCTTCCATAATCTCACCTGTTAACCATTATAGCATAAATCAATAGTAAAAAAAAGAGAAATTTCGGCTTATTCTCTTTTATCTTATTTCCTGTTTTGATGACGTCAACCGCTCATGTTTATTTTAATTTTTGATTAAGCAATTTATGTAAACGTTCTACTTGATCAAATTTATCATTTTTGTAGGTTTTTAAAGTTTCTTTAAATAATAGATTCACCTTCCAAAGAACCCCAAAAAAACTTACGAACCCTAATAAAATGCCAATTGGGTACAAATTGATTCCCATAAAATAGTAACTTACAGTGAGGCCAATTACACCAAGTAAAACGGTCAAAACACCAATTAAACGATTGCGATGATCTGTTTCGATATTTGCTAGTTGTTGTTTTAAATATTCGATCTTCTCATCTTTAGTATCAATTGTATTGAGTAAATTATTATAGATAATCTCACTTTTATTTTTTTCATTTCCTTCGATTGTGATATTTATTTTATCATATTGTTTCATACCATATTCCCCCTAAATCAATAATCCTATAAAATACTTAAAAAGCAATTTATAGATAATTTTCTCCTTCACCACGGTAGATCATAACCACATTCCAAATGCGAATATAAATACTCATGACAATAAAAGCAATCCAGCCAAAAATCGGAACAATTAAACATAGAATCCATACATAAGGAGATAAGTATAATTCTTTTCCTGGAACATTTAATTTAGCACCGACTTGACATGTAATCTGCAATCTAAAAACTGATACCATGATAACAGCGGGTAAAAAGCAACAAAGTACACCAATCACCCAATAATACCATTTCGCATACCATGCATCTTTATCATAAACATTTAATAAGGCTCCTAATACTAGATCTCCAGCTCCATATCCAAAGAGTAACAATAAAAGCCATATCCACCAATTCTCACGTTTTAATATCGACATATGATCCCTCCTAATTATTTATTATACTACAAATTTACTTTCTAATGTTGTTTTTCTTTCATTTCTTTTAATTTATAGAGGATATTGAGAGCTTCCATGGGTGTAATTTCTAGTGGGTTAATCTGATCAAGTTCTTTTTCAATTTTCGATTCTTGTGGCTCTGGGATGAGAAACTCTAATGGAAGTGCCTCTTGAATCTTCATATCGCGTTTCTTTTCTTTATTCTCATACACACTTAGAATTTGATTAGCGCGAACAATTAAAGAATTTGGTAGATCGGCTAATTTTGCCACATGGATGCCGTAGCTTTTGTCGACACTTCCCTCTTTTATTTTGTGTAAAAAGGTAATGTTACCATCTTCTTCATGGGCGCTGACATGAATATTTTTCAAATCTTTTAAATTGTTTTCTAAATCGGTTAGTTCGTGATAGTGAGTAGAGAAAAGGGTTTTCGCGTGAATATGTTCGCTGATGTATTCAATGATCGCCTGAGCGAGTGCCATACCATCAAAAGTAGCCGTTCCTCTTCCTAATTCATCAAACAAAATCAAACTATTTTCCGTGGCATTACTAATGGCATAGTTCGCTTCCATCATTTCGACCATGAAGGTAGATTCTCCACTTACCAAATCGTCACTCGCCCCAATTCTCGTGAAAATCGCATCGAAAATAGGCATTTTTGCGCTTTTTGCGGGCACGAAGCAACCAATTTGAGCTAAAATTACAGTAATTGCCATTTGCCGCATATAAGTTGATTTACCAGCCATATTAGGACCTGTAATTAAAAGAATATTCGTATTCTTTTTCATGACAATATCATTCGGAACAAATTCACCATCAATCACTTTTTCGACAACGGGATGACGATCATCGATAATGCAAATCTCGCGTTCATCGGTAATGTTCGGTCTCACATAGTGATTTTCTTCGGAAACTGTCGTAAAAGATTGTAAGACATCGATTTCACTAATTACTTTGGCAATTTCTTGAAGTCTTGGAATATATTCTTTAATTTTATCGCGAATTTCCGTAAATAGTTGATATTCTAAATCGATGATTTTTTCTTCAGCATTTAAAATAAGAGCCTCTTTTTCTTTCAAGATCGGACTAATATATCGTTCACAGTTAGAAAGAGTCTGTTTACGTTCGTACCCATATTCTTCTTTTACCAAACTAGTTTGTCCTTTCGATACTTCAATATAATATCCAAACACACGATTATATCCAACTTTTAAATTCTTAATACCAGTACGTTCTCTTTCTTCTTTTTCGAAATTAGCAACGAAATCTTTCCCACCTTTACGAAGACTTTTCAACTCATCCAATTCTTGATGAAACCCTTCTTTAATCAAATATCCTTCTTTTAATGTGACAGGAGGATTTTCATAAATCGCTTCTTCTAATAGATCATAAAGCTCCGGTAATGTTTCGATCGTTTTATAAAAGTGAATCTGATCTAGGATGTTCTTAATATTTGGTAATACTTTTAAGGAACCTTTTAATTGTAATAAATCTCTCGCATTCGCACTTCCAAAAGCAACTCTTCCACTCAAACGTTCCAAATCGTAAACTTCAAACAAATCATTTTGAAGATCTTCTTTTAAAATAAATTCTTTTGATAATATTTCAACCATATCGTAACGACGATTGATTTCTTCTTTGTCGATTAAAGGATTTTCGATAAAATTTTTCAACATACGAGAACCCATCGCCGTCTTAGTACGATCCAAAAGCCAAATAAGCGAATAATTACGTTGTTTCAATCGCAACGTTTCCGTCAACTCTAAATTCCGTTTCGTATGAATATCCATCTTTAAATACTTTTTATTTTCACGAACGATTGCTTTTTGTAAATGTGATAAGCTTCGTTTTTGTGTCTTGTTAATATAAGTAAGTAGATGCTTTAATGTTTCGACATGTCTGATATCTCCTAAATCTTCATACAATCTTTCATATTCTGGCAAGGATGCAATTTCATCCTCGACCGTAACTGTCAATTTAAACTGATTTTTTAAAAGTGATAAAATCGTTTTATCAACCTTACTTGTCATGATCACTTCTTTAAGACCTAGACTCACCATTTCCGTTACGACTTTCGTAGGATTATGATCCATCAGAAAAACATAGATTTCACCAGTCGAAATATCGGCATAGCTAATGCCATAAGCATGCGAAAAATCGACGATATTGCCAATATAATTGTTTTCGTATTCAATGAGTGATTCTTGATTGACGATCGTTCCCTTAGAAATGATCTGAGTAATATCTCTTTTGACGATACCTTTGGCTAATTTGGGATCTTCCATTTGCTCGCAAATCGCTACTTTATAACCTTTATCCACTAATTTATCAATATAGATATTGGCAGCATGATGAGGAATACCACACATCGGAATTCGTTCTTCTAATCCAGCATTTTTACCAGTTAATGTAAGTTCTAATTCTCGTGATACTGTAACCGCATCCTCAAAAAACATTTCATAGAAGTCTCCTAGACGAAAAAATAAAATAACATCTTCATTCTCTTTCTTGATTTCTAAATATTGACGCATCATCGGCGTTACTTTATTTATATCCACTTCGTTTCTCTTCATGTTACCACCTGTTTAATATTGTAACAGATTTTCTTTGATAAGTCACGAGAATAATGGTTACAAATAGAGTTTTCAAAAGAAAAAAGGATTCTCATCCTTCTAAATTTTCCAGTATTTCTAGAGCCTCATCAAAAGTCGATACACCAATGATTTGGATATCGTAATCATTTTCTTCTTTTAACTTCATCGCTTCTTCCAAATTATCGCCATTTGGAACCAAAAACAAATCCGCCTTGGCCTTGACAGCCCCTTTTAATTTATATTCGACGCCCCCAATACTTCCTACGTTTCCATCTAAATCGATCGTTCCCGTTCCCACGATCGTAAGACCATGCGTAATATCTTCAGGAATCAAATAATTATATATCGCCAAAGCCATCATAAAACCACCAGAAGGACCAGATTCTGATTGATCAAAGTGAAAGATGATTTCAGGATCCGTTACTACATCTTTCATTTCTGAAATCATAACCCCGATGACTTCCACCCCTTCTAATTCGTAAATTTCTGCTTTTTTCGTATATTCTTTACCATTATTGACAACATTTAATATAAGCGTATCCCCGATGGTACATTTGTTGATCTCTTCCGCTAACGCTTCTTTTTCATTGACGGCAATACCATTGATTGCTAAAATTTCATCTTGTACTTCTAAATCGGTTTTGCCCTCTGGATCGACATAGGTGACAAACAACTGACGATTGGTCACTTCAACCTCTTTTCCAGCCTTTTGATAAGCTAGAATAAGGGCGTTGTCATTCGCTTCTTCGAGCATTAAATGATCACGAAAACTAGCATCTTGAATCGTTTCGTTTTCTAAAACTACCTCTTCTTGTTTAATGATGTCCCAATCACTACGAAGACTAGCAATTAACAAAACAGGAATCGTTCCTTTCAACTCCGAAACATATGCCATATTAAAACTTCCCTCGACAGGATATCCCCCATCTACTTCTATTTTAGAAGAAATATCGATAATTCCCCCAGGAATATTAACATAATAAGGCAAACGAATCGTCGATAAAAGAACGATCATGATCATGATAATAAAAAACTTGTAATTTTCACATATGATTTTTTTTATTTCATCATATAATTTATGGAACATGAGATCTTCCTTTCTATTTATAGAATATTGATGATAGGTGAAAATATGAAAAAAATTCTAACAAGTTGTGGTATTATGGCTGTTCTAATCTTTATCGTTGTCGAGATTTTAACTGAATCTAGTACGATTTTAGAGAGTGTAAAATTTTCCTTTTCCATTTGGACGAACAACATTTTTCCTTCTTTATTTCCTTTTTTTGTGTTGTCCGAGATACTCGTTAACTATGGTTTTATCGAGCTTGTTGGAGAACTTTTTAAACCTTTCATGTATTCCGTATTTCGCGTGAAAGGTGAATGTGCTTTTATTTTCATCATGAGTATTATATCAGGTTTTCCTTCCAATGCCAAATACACGAGAGAGCTCTATTTAAACGGAACTCTAACTAAAGAAGAAGCATCGAAGATTCTTACTTTCACCCATTTTTCTAACCCACTATTTATTTTAGGCACGATTTCGCTTCTCTTTTTAAATAATAAAGAAGCAGGACTATTAATTTTACTTTGTCATTATGGAACAAATCTTATCATTGGTCTTCTTTTTCGTAATTTTTATCCTAGTCCCAAAGAACAGGAAAAAGTATCCTTAAAGCGTGCTATTTTAAATATGCATCAAAAAAGAATTCACAATCAGCAATCGTTTGGAACGATTATGACGAATTCTCTCATGAATAGTATCCATACATTGTTACTGATTTTAGGTGTCGTTACGGTTTTCTTAGTCATTACGACGATCATCGGCAACAATTTACATATCGAAAGTTACTATCAAAGTGTTTTAAATGGTTTCTTCGAAATGACACAAGGATTAAAATATGTGAGTATTTTAGGAATTCCTCTGAAGTTAAAGGCAGTTCTTTCGACGATGATCATATCGTTCGGAGGACTCAGTGTTCATATGCAAATGATGAGTATTCTAAGCGATACCGAAATTGCTTATTTTCCCTTTTTAACAGCTCGTATCATGCATGCCAGTATTGCTTCCATGCTCGTTTATTTTCTCTTTGACTTTTGGATTCTACTCTAGCTAATCGTTGTAGCATTACTATTGTATTGATAAACAACAGTTACTCCATAATCTCCTTCTACCAATGGATTGGTAATAGAAATCACAATTTTTAAAATCGAATCATATTTGCTAGAAGATACATCGGGAATCGTTTCTGTCGATACAATAAAATCGCCAAACTGACTTCCGTCTACCAACTTTGTCACATAATCACCATACTCAAATAACTTTTGATCGCGGTCAATTTTTAAAGTAGTCGTCGTATTATTTTGAAACGTAAAGGTAACACAATCATCGCCACAATTCGTAAACGACGTAATGGCGTGGTAGCGAAAATCATCGTATATTTGTTGCATCATTAACGCTTGTTTATTTAGTAGAGAGGATTTCACCCCATTATTGACATACATTTCTCGTAACGAAATAATAATTTGGAACAAGAAAAGAACAATCACCATCACTAAACTAAACGATACTACTAATTCTACTACTGTAAAACCATTTTTCTTTTTCATACGATCACCTTTCCACTTGATATTCGCCATTAAAGAAAGGAATATTCTCATCGCACCACTCTTTCGATGGCTCTTTTCCAGCTCCGAAATCAGCTGTTAAATCAATTAATAAAGCTCCATCAAAATAAATCGGCGTCGCTTGATATTCATTGTTATAATCCAGACGTAGTGCGGATGAAACGGCATTAAATGTAGAACGATTGCTCAACATCGAAATCATTTGCCACTCATTTGTTTTATTCACTACCCCATTCAATAAAGAAGGTTCTGCTTCTGGCCAGTACATATCGATTGCTGTATTGGCCGGATTTGTTTTATATACTCCTATTCTCGCATAATAAAGATGAGTAGGAACTAAGGAAATTGTATGAGTGGTATAAAACACCACTTCTACTTTAGAGGCAACGCCATTTACCTTCATCGAATAATTGCCATGTAGTGCATAATCGGTACTGTAGCCTGCTTCCTCAATGTAGATAGGACTCCAGCCGGATTGTTCAAAATCACCATCTTGAAACAAATTATGTACGAAATATGGTTGTGGTTTCGCCTCTCCTAATTTTGCAGTTGCGAATGTTCCATCATCCATTTCGATAAAAATACGATACTTTAATAATACCCCTTCTTCATCATTTTTCACATACCGAATAAATTTTTGTAAACTAGGAGAAATATCCGTCGTATCCAAAACATCGACTAAATAATTCGTATCTACATCCGCAAATATAACGGTTTTAATTCCCAAAATATCCATTAATTTCTGGCAATATTCTGACTCCCCAATATAAGAAGCAGGACATTCCGATAAATCGAGATAACGATTCATATTACTACGGAAAGATGCGGCTATTTCATCAAAATTATCTTGAAGATAAAATTTTTTCATATTCTCAGCTGCATATAAAGCATCTACAGTGTTATATGTAAACAAAGTTTGATAACCTTGATTGACATTACGAAATTGAATATATAAGAAAACTAACGTCCCTAAAATAAAGGTCGCAGCAATTAAGGTTTCTGCTAACATAAAACCTTTATTTTGATTTTTTTTCATAAAACTTCATCCCCTTATGTTGAATTTATTCTGAATATATTATATAATACATTTAGGATAAATGCTAGTCAAAAATGAATAAAAGGGGATGAATATTATGCTAAGAGTATTTGATTTTGAAAAGATGCCGGTTGTCGAAATTGTCAACGATATTATGGTCGATGCATCAAAACGTGGTGCGAGTGATATTCACTTTGATCCATTAGAAAAATTTATGAAAATTAGAATTCGTATCGATGGAGTTTTAATTGACTATGCAGAAGTTCCTAACACGATTAAAAAGAATTTAATCACGCGTATCAAGATTATTTCTAATATGAATATCACCGAAACACGTCTACCACAAGATGGTGCGATCAAGGCGACTCTTCAAGGTACTAATCTCGATCTTCGTGTCTCTTGCTTACCTACTAGTCAAGGAGAAAAGATCGTCATTCGTATTTTGGACTATACGATGAGTTTATCGGGTATCGAAGAATTAGGATTCAGCGATGTCAACTATCAAAAAGTGTTAAAGATGATTTCTGTTCCAAATGGAATCGTGCTTGTTACGGGTGCGACTGGTACTGGTAAATCAACGACCGTCTACTCGATTTTGCAGCGTTTAAATAAAGAAGAAACTAATATTATCACGGTTGAAGACCCGATTGAAATGGATATCGAAGGAATCAATCAGGTGCAAACCAATAGTGAAATTGGACTTACGTTCGCAACTGCCCTTCGTTCGATTTTACGTCAAGACCCAAACATCATCATGATTGGAGAAATTCGTGATACCGAAACAGCTAAAATCGCTGTTCGTGCTTCTATTACAGGACACTTAGTATTATCGACGATCCATACCAATAACTCTCTAAATACGATCGAACGTCTTTTAGATATGGATGTAGAACGTTACTTATTATCCAGCGCATTAACGGGTATTATTTCTCAAAAATTAGCTCGTATGTTATGTCCTCATTGCCGTACGAAACGTAAAACCAACGATTATGAAAAAAATCTTTTAAAACAAGTTATTGGCCATTCTGTTGATGAAGTTTATACAGCCGAAGGTTGCGAAGTGTGCGGAAATGGTTATCACGGACGTATCGCGATTCAAGAAGTCCTTCTCATCAATCAAGAAATTCGTGATGCCATCAGTAATAACTTACCAAAAGAAAAACTACGTGAACTTGTCTATCGTTCCGATGTAACAACACTACTTCAAGATGGACTGCAAAAAGTAATCGATGGATATACGACATTTGAAGAAGTTCTAAAATTGATCGAATTAGACGACGATGAAAATATCATCGAGGGAAAGTTGGATTTAAAAGAGGCCTTAAAAATGACCGATATTGCAAAACAAGCTCAAGAACAGAATCAAGGATTAGAACCAAAACCTCTCGATCCTAAACCCATTATAGGACCAGTTGATTAAGCAAGTATAAACTTGCTTTTTTGGTGCAAAAAAAAGAATAGAATCATCTATTCCAAGTTAGTAAATCTAAAATCATCTTCATATCAATACGACTGAGGAGTAAAATAATTGCTCCTAAGCTTAAGAAAGGACCAAAAGGAATCTCATGATTGCTTTCTTTTTTTAGTGTCATAATCGCAATCGGTAACCCAATTATCGATCCTAAAAAGATAGAAATAATCGCAAGTGGCCAGCCGAGTACGATACCAAAGATACCCAGTAGTTTAATGTCTCCGCCACCCATCGATTCCTTTTTAAATAGAAAATCGCCAAATTTCTTCAATAGAAACATCGTGATAAAGGAAATCACACCACTGCCGAGTGACAATATGAATGCATCTCCACCACGAATAACATAAATTTCAATTAGCAACAAAATACCAAATACCACTAATACTTCGTCAGGAATAATCATCGTTTCTATGTCACTTACAAAGATGATTAAAAGCATCGATACAAAGGTTAACGCAATCAATAATTCCCAATTAAGACCAAACGCCAAATAAGAAAGCGCAAATAAAGTACCACTGGCTATTTCAAAAACAGGATGAAACCAAGGAATTGGTGCTTTACAATTCTTACATTTCCCTTTTTGTAACAAAAAAGAAAAAATAGGAATTAATTCTAAAGATGTTAGAATATGTCCACATTTAGGGCAATGAGAGCGAGGAGAAATAATCGATTCCCCTCGTGGCAAACGATCCCCTACTACATTGTAAAAGGAACCGAAAACGGTTCCGAAAAGGAAAAAAACAATCGTATAATAAACTGTCATAAAAATCCCCCTATACTTCTTGAATGGTAGTATACATATTAAACATTGGAATGACGATCGAAAGAACAATAATACCGACAACAACCGTTAAGAATAAAATCAAAACAGGTTCGATGAAAGTCTTAACACGAGTAACAGCATTCTTATGAAGATCTTGATAATACTCGGATACTTTCTTCATCATTTGCGGAAGTTCTCCCGTTCTCTCTCCGGTTACTAACATCTCATAAGCAGGCACTGGAAAAGCCCAATGATTTTTGAAAGCCGTCGATATCTTCTCCCCCTTAGCAAGATTAGTAATCGTATCCAATATTAACATTTTATAAATTTCATTATTCGTAATTTTATTTAAGATATCCATACTATCCGTAATGAACACGTTATGCTCCAACAAAGATGAAAATGTTTTGGTAAAAGTAGTAACTTCATTATAAATGATAATATTACCAAAGATCGGTAAATGCATCAGCAACCATTGCGTAGCTGTTCGAATCAATTTAACATTATGATATAAATAAGCAAATACACCAATTACAAGTGCCGCAATAAGAATTACTAACCATAAATTATGTTGTAAGAAGTCACTCAAATTCATAATGGCAATCGTAATGGAAGGAATCTGTGCAGAATCCATACTTTCATATATTTCGACAAACTGCGGAATAACATAAATCATAATGAAAGTAACAACGGCAATTGCTACAACTAAAACGATCGAAGGATAAGTCATAGCGGTAATCATCTCTTTACGCGTTTTATCCATCTCTGTATAGTACTCTGCCATATCATCTAAGACTTCTGGTAGAGATCCTGTCATTTCTGATGTCTTGATCATGTTAATGAGCAAAGCTGGAAAAGCTTTTCCTTGTTTTTCCATCGCCGTACTAAAATTTTCTCCCATCGTAAGATCGTAAATCATCAATTTAAAAATACGTTGATATGCCTTTGACTTAAATTGACGAGACAAAATTTTAAGTGATTCAACCAATGGGATACCAGCTTTGATATAGGTCGATAATTGAGTCAGGAAGAAAATTAGATCTTTGGTTCGAACTCTCGTATGACTCGTTGCAGAACTTTGATGTAAAAGACGAATCCATTTATCTGTTTTAATACTATATACTTCATATCCTTCTGAAAGTAAAAAAGAATGTACTTCTACTTTCGAATAAGCCTCAAAATAACCCTTGACTATTTTTCCATCAGGATCTTTTGCTTCATATTCATATAGTAATTTCGTTGGGCTTTTCTCCGCATCTTCACCATCAAAATCAATTAATAAAACATTACGGTTGATATCTCTACGATTGCGTCTTGCTTTTACAAACGATGAATTATTATATTTCTTTTTAATCTCGGCAACCATCTTCTTTGGAAAAGCAATCATAGCAAGTAAAAAGTCATTGATACGATCACCAAACGTTTTTCGTTCTATTTTCACTTTTTCATTGATATAAACATCGTTTTCTCGTTTTTGTCTTTCCTTTTTTTCCGCTAGTTGACGCTCTTTTTCAAGACGACGTATCTCTTTTAATTTTTCCTCTTTTTCACGACGTGCTAAAGCTTTTATAGCAGCTTTTTCAGCATGACGAGCATATAGATTGTAAATGAAGATAAAAGGAACGGAAATGCCAAATAATGCATAATGTAAAAAGTGATAACAAATTCTTGATAATACGATAAAGCCTTTCCCTGCATATTTTAAAATATGTAAGAGAAAGTAGAGAACAGCTCTAACTCCCAATCCAACATACTTACCTAAAATCCAAATGATACTAACAAAAAGATCAATGACCGTATATAAAGTAAAGAAAATACCTAAAGAAAAATATCGAAGCAACATGATAGGTATTCTAATCAAGAAACGCACCATATGGTAGACCATTATAAAAGGCTGAAAAAATAGAGATTTCTTCATTGCAAAAAACACCTACCCGTTCTTTCTATTCTTTTATCATACACATTATAACATAATTTTCACTTTTGTAAAACATTTTTCAGGAATTTCATATAATATTTTAGAGAGGAGTATACATACATGAATTACTATAATCCTTATTATCATTTTCCTACTTACATGATGAATACAGCTCCAACATCCCGTGGTTTGCTTGGAGGAATTGGTGCCGCAAGAACGCTCCGATCTGGGATCAATTGGGGTACTATTTTAAATAATATTCAAAGAGGCCTTGGTATTGCTAATCAAGCAATCCCTGTTATTAAACAGGTAACACCCGTGATGCGAAATGCAAAAACGATGTTTCAAGTAATGAACGAATTTAAAAAAGTCGATACTCCCGT
>CALVJD010000046.1 GCA_944332005.1 uncultured Bacilli bacterium | reverse complement strand
TAATTTCATGTTTTTTCTCAAACAATAAATATTGAACATTCGTATATCGTTTAATCGCTATTCCAAACTTAGCAAGTTCATATTCTAGTTGATAATTGGCAAATGGTTCCATAATGGTATATAGTTCCCCAATCATTCCTACTTTAAAATAATCTTTCGGTTTTTTTATTTCTAAATTTAAAAATTTCTTTTTATATTGATGATAAAGAGAAAATAGTTCTCTATAAGTTTTAACTTGTGAAAAATGCTCTAACATTTCTTGCTTTAAATGGATAAAACTGTTTTTTCTCACTTCAAAGCCAATGTTCTCACGAATCATATGATCGATCTGATCCATATATTTCACCATTTTTATTGTAATAAAGCCATAATAACAGGCTTTTAAAACGGAAAAATGAGGATTTAATTTTTTTGCCATCTGATATATTTTTTGGATATCAGTTTTACCACAACTAACGAGATTCCAATAAGTAAAGTCATATCCTAACTCTTTTAAGATTTCGATTTGTAATTCACTATAGTAACCATACCTACAACCGCCACCTGCTTGTATGAGAATATTCGCCCCACCTTCTAATGCTTCTATCATCGTACCTAACGTATATTTGAATGGGGTGCAAAGGAAATCGGGACTATATTTACTTCCTAGTTCGATCGTTTTCGATGTAATTGGTGGTGCGACCATAATTTCGGCATCTTCCATTACATGAGACAGTAAGTAACGCACAGGAACATAGTAATCCGCCATATGGGGAAACGATATTTTATATTTTGACATTTAAAATATCCATAAAACTTTCTATTCTCGTTTCCATACCAGTTAGAGAAGAAATGTCATCTACTACTAAATTTAAATATGGTTTTTTTATTTTGCGCATTACTAATTCATTTACTAAGGAATCAAGGCCACAAGGAAAACTTGACAAAAAGACAATGCCATCAATAGAGTGTTCAACAATTGGGATTGCTCCAACGAGTTTTCTACTGGTATCCCAATATAATCCTGAACTAATCCTTCTACTTTCTCGCAATGCGACTTTTGGATCAAACAAATTCGCATCAATAATGGTTGCTCCCATTTTCTGAAACATGTTTGTGATCGGTAGTCCAATCATTTCATCATAGAGAACATAATTGTGAGCAATGATTAAAATTCGTGGTTTTGAATGATTTAAAGCATTATAATTCGCCCCAATCAAATGATCATAATATTCCTTTTCTTTTTTCTTGGCATGGTGGTACGCATCTTTAATTTCTCTTCTTTTTTTCCCTAGTTCTAATCCTATTTTTAAAAATCCTTTCCATTCTGTATCCCCATGAGAATAATCGATATTATAGTTTAAGATGGGTTTTTGGGTTATATTATGTACGATATCATAAAGTGCAAGAAAATTTGTACAAGTTTGATTATAAAGGCCATAATTATCTACGCGTGGCACTAATAAATAGTCACATTTATCTTCTAAGTAATGTACGTGTCCTAAATAAATTTTCAAAGAAAGACACATTTCATCATAACTATTCTGCCATCCAAAACTCATGATTTGCTCATTTGTCTTTGGACTGACAATATAAGGAATCTGTAATTTTGATAAGAAAGTTTCCCATAGAATATGATGGTCATAATAAAGAAAACTACGAGGAATTCCTACAATCTTGTCCATTTTTATCACCCATACATCTTATGAAAAAAATTCTCTTTCTATGAATAAAATTGACATTCTAGTGGATAATAGAACTAGGGTGATCATATGGAAGAAGATTTCAATCGTTCTATCAAATGTACTGTTCATGACTGTGAATATAACGATACTAAAATCGATTATTGTAAGTTAGAAAAAATAAAAATTTGTCTTTGTAGTCCAGAAGATGAAAAAGAATCGACGATGTGTGATAGCTATAAATGTAAAACCAAAAGAAAAAAGGGTAAGAGATAACTTATCCTTTTTTAGTATTCCAACATTTGAAAAGCATCATTATATTGTAATTCATGGGCAAGTGTCGTATCTTTTCCGTGGCCTGGAAAAAGACGAATATTTCCAGGATATTGTTTCATTTTTTGAAGACTAACTTTCATATCATGAATACTGCCACCTTCTAAATCGGTTCTGCCAATATCTTCATGAAACAAAAAATCACCAGTAAACATTACTTCTTCTTTTGGAAAATAATAGGTAACAGAATCCAATGTATGACCAGGTGTATAGAGAACTCGAAAGATAAATGGACCAATGTGATACTCTTTTTCTTCTAAATTTTGATATTCATAAATGGGAATATTAGGGAAAATAGAGAGTGCACCGATATGATCAAAATGACGATGCGTAAGAAGCACCACTAACACTTCACGATCTTTCACTCCCGCTAATATCTTTTCTTGCTCATCTCCCGGATCGATAACGATCAATTGGTTATTTTCTTCTAGCAAATAACAATTGGTTTGTAGTAAGCCTACTTTTATCCTCTGTATCTGCATAATCTAAAACCTCCTCATCCAAAAATAAAATATGATTTTGTTTCTCTATTCTTCGGAGAAACTACTACCAGCAGCTGCATATGACCTCTTCCGCCATAACAAGATGCGATTTCATATAGAGGAATCTCTTTTTCATCTCGATAACTAATAATTCGAGTTCCTTTTACAATCACAATAAAATCATATTCCTCTCAATGACGAGTTGTAAGGGCGTAACAAAGTTAACTTCAGTATTATTCAGCAAATACAAGTCCTCGCGATGGTCATTGTGTAGTTATTTTATTGGTGTTATATGTATCGCATATACCCCATTTGTTTTTATTGCTTCTTCATATCCATTTAAACTATTTATTGATTTTATACCTTCACTAAAATCATTAGTAGATGATAAGGTATATCTGGTACCTTCCATTATTAATAATTCCT
>CALVJD010000045.1 GCA_944332005.1 uncultured Bacilli bacterium | reverse complement strand
T
Source organism: uncultured Bacilli bacterium (assembly GCA_944332005.1). Lineage (GTDB taxonomy): Bacteria > Bacillota_I > Bacilli_A > RF39 > UBA660 > CALVRE01. The sequence goes on along the minus strand of CALVJD010000045.1, from coordinate 5,943 downwards.
TTAGCATCATTCCCTTTTTTGAATTGTATTATAACGGATGTTGGATGAGTGGCAAGTTAAAGAAAGAATGGTTTCAACAGGACCTATATTAAAACTATTGATTTTAGTTTATAGATTTGCTAAAATGAAATTGTAAAGAGAATAGTAAAATAGTGTGCGAAACCATGAAAAATAAAGGAAAAATTTGTTTGCAATGTGCACACGGGGGGGGGATTATATACCCCTCTTTTTTATTTCATAAGAAATCTTTAATACGTATTGGATTAATTTAAGAAAATATGATAGAATGAAAATAAGGGATCATAAAAAAGAGTTCAAGACCGGATGAAAAACGACAAAATACGAATTCCGTATTCAGTATAGTGGAAATAATAGAAGGAGAATGAATGCTATGAAGAAGCAAAAGACGAAACTAATTTTATTAATAGCACTAGTATTCTTATTAGGAGTAAGTACTACCTATGCGGTAACAACCTTGTATGAAGCGAGTGAAGTAGGATATGATAATAGTAGTAGTGGAACCAGTGAAACAGAAGTACAAGGTGCATTAGATGAACTCTATGAATTATCAAAAACGCATTGCCCAGATGGATATATTTGTACAAAAAAGCTAACAGGAGCAGAGATGTTAATCGAGAAAGCAAATGATGCAAGCATCACCGATTATCATGCCGGAAATAAAGGAGAAATGTATACCTTCACGCATGAAGCAACGGAACAAACGGGAGCTCTTACCGATTATCGCTATATCGGAAATCAACCGAATAATTACATTACCTTCGATAATGAGACATGGAGAATTATTGGTGTTATTGAAGGAAGAATCAAGATTATTAGAGATGAAGCAATTGGAGGAATTGCGTGGGATTCCGAAGAAGTAAACGATTGGAGTACTGCGTCATTACAACAAACACTTAATAATGGAACGGGAAGTTGGACATTAAGTGAAGAAGCATCTAACCAAGTTGAAATCGTCACTTGGTATTTAGGGGGAAGTTCTACTTCCAAAGGATTATCTGGAGAAGATTACTATGCATTTGAAAGAGGGATTACAGTATATGGTGAAAACCCAACAAGATGGGGTGGGAAGGTAGGGTTAATGTATCCAAGTGATTATATCTATACATACGCATATGGAGTAGATGATACCTGTTATAATGATGGATCTCAATGTGTAGAGGAAAGTCCAGAGCCAGGACCGATTTCAGAGCCAAGCAGTAAAAGTTTACCTAGCAATGGATGGTTATATGAGTATGGCCAGCAATGGACAATTTCTGCACGCTCTCATGCAGGTTCCGCAACCTGTGTGTACTCCGATGGTAACGTCGGGGAAGACGGCGTGAACTTCAGGTGGTATGCAGTGAGACCCACTGTCCATCTGAGAAGTGATATCGTGTTATCTGGATCAGGAACCGTGGAAGATCCGTACATTATAACAAGTAATATATAAAAGTCAAAAAAACAGGAGTATATAAAATATTCCTGTTTATTTAATGTATCCATTTTGTACATATTTGGTTTCGTTTACAACAAGAAAGGCTTTAGGATCTAACTGTTTAATCAGTTCTCTTAGATGATCAAAATTTTTTTTGTTAATTTCGATAAATAACATATATTTTCCTTCTTCTTTTTTCTTCCCTTTGATATCGATCACCGATACTGCATATCCTTCTTTGCGAATTGCTTCAATTACTTTTTGATCGTGATCCGTCGTAACAACTTGAAGGCCTAAATTTCCTTTGACAAAGCGTTCGGAAATATAAGAACCCAAAAAAGTTCCACAAGCATATCCACTTGCATAAGAAAACATGATCCATAGACTGTTGTCAGTACCTGTTAGCGCATCTTTGGCGATGATAAACCAAATGGAGATTTCGATAAAGGCGATGAAGAAGGCTAATAACGATTTTCCTTTGCCAACCATAATAATTCTTACTGTTCCTAAAGATACATCACAGATACGAGCAATAAAAATTGTAAAACAAGTTATGAATAATTCCACCATATCACCCGTTTTTATTTTTCTATTTTAATTATAGGTTGTGACATTTTTGTCATTTTTATGCATATAGTTGGTTTTTTGAGGGAAAGATAGTATAATAAAAATGGTGATAGTATGAAAAAGAAAGTCAAGTTAAAAAAAGAAGTTAAATATGGATTAATGGGAATTATTGTACTAATTATTGCAGTTGTTTTTCTTGTCCAATTTATTTCGTATCGAACGAGTACGAATTATAAATTGACAGAGCTTGGTTATAGTAAAGAAGAAGTGAAAACGATCACAGAAAAGTTGAATGCAGAACAAGTGAAAGATATTTTAAAAATGGAATATCATAAAAACTTAGTGGTTTTGTTAGAGGAAAAATATTTCATTTTTGATAATTTAGAGCGTTATTTAAATTATCAAAATGAAAATCCAGATAAAAGTATGAGTGATGTAGTATCCATGGTTAATGTCAATCGAGATCGTGATTATTATACGGATACAGTAGAGACTGATTTAAGTTTAGGAGATTTGATTTTAGTTAATAAATATCATTATTTGCCTGATGATTTTACACCTGAAAATATTGTATCTATGAATTTACAATATGCTTATGATGATAATTCGGTTCGCGATTATGTCTACGATGCTTTTTTAGAAATGTATCGAGCAGCTAAGGAAGAAGGATATCAATTGATTACGAATTCTTCTTATCGTGATTATGAGTGGCAAGAAACACTTTATAACAATTATAAAACATCTCGTGGACAAGCATATGCGGATGCCTATGCAGCAAGGCCAGGATATTCGGAGCATCAAACCGGTCTGGCACTCGATATTACTTGTTATAATTGTGAAAAGAATACATTCGATGAATTTCCAGATTCAGAAGAATATCAATGGTTACTGAAAAATAGTTATAAGTATGGTTTTATTTTACGTTATCCAGAAGGGAAAGAAGATATCACGGGGTATAGTTTTGAAGCATGGCATTTTCGTTATGTAGGAAAGGACATGGCAAGAAAGATTTATAATTCCGGACTTACGTTTGATGAGTATTATGCATATTATATTGAAAAGTAGAGAAATCTACTTTTCATATTTTGGTTGTTTTTATGCATACTAGTAGTGAGGTGTGAGATGAAAAAAGTGAGGCTTAAAAAATGGGTTTGGTTTGTTCTTATTTTCTTTGTGATTGGAATGATAGGTTGGTTCTTCTTTTACGAAGATAAAATGGTTATGAAAGATCTTAGTTCATTTCATGAGTCGGAAATAAAAAAGTATGCAGAAGATTTAGGGTTGCAATTAGATTTATCTTATGAGTATCATGATACGATTGAAGAAGGTAAAGTAATTTCACAATCGATTGAAACTGGTACTAAAATAGAGGATCATATGAATTTAAAAGTGATTTTATCACTTGGAAAATTGGATGAGGATGCCTTGAGAGATGCAGGAGTGAATGAAATGGGAAAAGTTCCCGTCATGATGTATCATGGTATTCATAATCTAAAAAACGAAGATACGGATTATACTGGTGGTAATGTTGATAAGGATGGCTATCAGAGGACAGCGGAAGCATTTCGCAAGGATTTAGAGATGTATTATCAAGAGGGATATCGAATGATTCGTCTTAGTGATTATGTCGATGGTATTATTGACGTTCCTTTTGGAAAAAGTCCGATTGTTTTGACGTTCGATGATGGTTTAAAAAATAATATATTGGTTACAGGAGTCGATGAGAATGGGGATATTATCATCGACCCAAACAGTGCGGTTGGAATATTAGAAGAATTTAAAAAGAAATATCCTGATTTTGGAGTAACTGCTACTTTTTTCATTAATGGCGGTCTATTTGAACAACCTCAATATAATAAACAAATTATCGAATATTTGATTGAACATGGATACGATATTGGAAATCATACTTATACACATCCTGATTTTACTAAGATTAGCTATGATACAGCTGTCAGCGAAGTTGGAAAGATGTATGCATTATTAGAACAATATGCAGGTGATCAGTATGTTTCCATTATTGCTTTACCATATGGTTCTCCATATAAGAAAACACACGACAATTTTAAAGCTATTTTAAGTGGTACTTATGATGGAGTATCATATCAAACGAAAGCGACACTACAAGTTGGTTGGGAAAGTAATGTTTCACCATTTAGTAAGAACTTTGATCCTCAATTTATCAAACGTATTCGTGCATATGATAACAATGGAACGGAATTTGATATTGCATATTGTTTTGAAGCATTAAAGAAAAATCGTTTTATTTCCGATGGCAATAAAGATCAAATTACAATTCCTGAAGAAAATCTCAGTTATGTGAGTGAAAACAGAAAACTTCCGGTCATTACTTATTGATTTTAGGTTGACAATTTCCTTGTAAATTTTTATAATAATGGTATTAAAAGCAAGGAACAAGAGGAGTACTTTGTAGTTATGAATAGAGAGTTCGTGGTCGGTGGAAACGAATCATATGAAAAAGGAAGGTAGCTTGGGAGCTGTTTACTGAATCGTTAGGTAAAACCGTATTTCTGCGTTAAAGAATGAAGGTAATTTTGATAAATTACGAATTAAGGTGGTACCACGTCATCACGTCCTTATAGGATGTGATTTTTTTTGAATATGATGATATAAAGAAAGGAAGAAGAATATGTTAGATAAAAAATATGATCATTTAGAGGTAGAAAAAAATAAATATGAAACTTGGAAAGAAAAAGGTTATTTTACGAGTGGGGATTTGAGTAAAAAGCCATTTTGTATCGTGATTCCTCCTCCTAATGTTACAGGAAAGTTACATTTAGGTCATGCTTGGGATACTACTCTTCAAGACATTATTATTCGTTATAAACGTATGGATGGATATGATGCTTTATGGGTTCCTGGAATGGATCATGCGGGTATTGCAACACAGGCGAAAGTTGATAAAAAGTTGAAAGAAACGGGATATGAGCCTCGTGAAATGGACCGTGAAGAATGGTTGAAACATGCATGGGCATGGAAAACGGAATATGCAGATAATATTCACGAACAGTGGGCTAAATTGGGGCTTAGTCTCGATTATACGAAAGAACGTTTTACTTTGGATGAAGGACTAAGTGAGGCAGTAAAACGTGTCTTTGTTACGCTCTATGAAAAGGGATATATATATCAAGGAGAACGTATTATCAATTGGGATCCTGAGGCAATGACAGCGTTATCTAATGAAGAAGTCATTTATAAAGATGTCGAGGGAGCGTTTTACCATATTAAATATATGTTAGAAGATGGTAGCGATTATCTTGAAGTGGCAACGACACGTCCCGAAACACTATTTGGAGATACGGCAGTTGCGGTTAATCCAGATGATCCTCGCTATCAAAAGTATATTGGTAAGAAGGTAGTATTACCAGTGATTCATAAATTGATACCGGTAATTGCGGATATACATGCGGATCCAGAATTTGGAACCGGTGTCGTTAAAATTACGCCAGCTCATGATCCAAATGATTTTGAAGTAGGAAATCGTCATAATTTGGAACGTATTGTCGTTTTAAATCCAGATGGTACGATGAATGAAAATGCTGGAAAATATAATGGAATGGATCGTTTTGAATGTCGTCAGGCATTAGTAAGTGATCTAAAAGAAGAAGGCCTTCTTCTTTCCGTTGAGAAAATGACACATTCAGTTGGGCATTCAGAACGTACGGATGTCATGGTTGAACCATATTTATCAAAACAATGGTTTGTTAAGATGGATGTTTTAGCAAAACAAGTGTTGGATAACCAAAAAACGGACGGAAAAGTATATTTTGTCCCAGAACGTTTTGAAAAAATTTTAAATCATTGGATGGAAGATTGTCATGATTGGTGTATTTCTCGTCAATTATGGTGGGGACATCGTATTCCTGCTTGGTATCGTGGTGATGAGATTTATGTTGGTGTAGAGGCACCTAAGGGAGATG
>CALVJD010000044.1 GCA_944332005.1 uncultured Bacilli bacterium | reverse complement strand
AACCGAATGTTACAAGGAAGAAGGAAATGAATATGTCTATACCGGAGCAAGTGGAACAGTTGGGAATAACTATGTATGGTATGCGGGACACGAGTGGAGAATCATCAAAGCAGATAAAACGACCGGAAAATATACATTAATTACCTCATATCCTACGACTGCAATACAGTGGCAAAGTAATGTAGCAAGTGGACCATCTTTAGAATCTTCTTATGTAGGAGATTGGTTAAATAATGTATTTTTGAAATCCCTTCCAAGTGATGTACAATCGAAATTGGAGAATATGAGGTATACAAGAAACGTATATAATGGAAGTAGTGTCGTAGAAGAACAAATGAATAATGTAAAAGTAAGACTTTTAACAGAATCAGAATATACAACTTATGGAGGAGCCGATACCTATTTAGATATCAAAGATTATTATTGGCTAGCCGATATTTCTTCTTCGTCCTACGTCCGTATCGTGTTCGACGTTGGCAGCCTGATCAACGTCAGTCCGACGGATGCGTACGGGGTGCGTCCCGTCGTGGAAGTCTCAAACCTTACCTACACAGAAGGTGTAGGTACTCTAACGGAACCATATGTTGCTAGTACAAGTAAAGCAAGTAATGTAAAAGATACGTATGTTGGAGAATATATCAGTATTCCAAAGACAGACGGAAGTAGCTATCTTGCACGTGTTGTGAAACATGATCAAAACGGGACAAAAGTCATCTTAAATGGATCATGGAGTTCCTCAAGTAAGTTTGGAAGTAATACAACTTTTTCAACCAGTAGTGCGATCTATACGGGAGCCTTAACAGATTTCAAGAATAGTTTAGATAGTAATTATTTTGATAGTACGAATCGACAATTTAATATGACAGAATATGGAGATGGAGCAAATTATGCGAATAATACCACACAATTTACAGGAAATATCGCCTTACCAAGTGTAGGGGAAATGTTTAGTGGAAATGACATTGATATATCTACATCTAGTACCAAAACATTTGTAGACAGCGCGAAAATTGAAAATCCAACGGTAATTTTTACTTGTTGGCTTATGAATGCATTTTCTTCGTCCTACGTCCGTAGCCTGAACGACTATGGCAACCTGAGCAGACTCAGTCCGAAGTTTGCGTACGGGGTGCGTCCCACTTGGTATCTCTCTGATATGACCATTTCCTCCGGGAATGGTACTCCTGAGAATCCCTATGTTTTGAAATGAGAGAGTAGGTGTAAGAACAATATTGCGTCCAACGTCCGTAACGTGATAGAACGGCAACCTGAGCCGCTACAGTCCGAAGTATGCGTACGGGGTGCGTCCCACTTGGTATCTCTCTGATATGACCATTTCCTCCGGGAATGGTACTCCTGAGAATCCATATGAATTGAAGTGAGAATATAGGTGTAAGGGTAATAACTATTTTAGAATTTAAAATAATAAAAAAGCGATTAGGTTTTGGTGAGAATGAAGAACTTTAATTGCTTTTTATTTTTGTGATTGATAAGAAAATGCTTATAACTTGACAATAAAAAAGTTACATGTTTTTATGTAACTGATTGATTTTATCTGGTAAATGATGATGGTTTTCTTTGAATAATTCAGGGTAGGGTACTTCGAATAAATGGGCTATTTTTTCGATTAAATCAAGTGATACGTTACATTTTCGGCATTCGATATCACTCATGTAAGTGACAGAGATATCTAATAGTTCTGCTAAGGTTTGTTGTGAATATTGATTTCGAAAGCGATAATAACGAACATTTTTTCCGAGTGTTTGTTTGATATTCACAGTATCATCTCCAATTACTATTAGTTTATGTTTTTTATCATTTATTTTACATAAACTATTACCGTATATGCTAATGCTTTTCATTTTTGATGAATTCTCGTAACATTTTGGTTAAGGCTCTTTTTTCGATTCTCGATACATAGCTTCTGGAAATTCCTAATTCTTTGGCAATCTCTTTTTGGGTTGCTTCATCTTCGTCATTGAGGCCATATCGTTTCGTGACAATGTCTTTTTCCCGTTCGTTTAAAACATGGAAATATTTTTTTAATAGTTTGACACTGTCTTGCTTATGTAGATCGAGTGCGAAATCAGGTTTTGGTGTTTTTAAAATATCTAAGAAGGTTATTTCATTCCCATCTTTATCGAAACCGATCGATTCATTGATGCTAATGTTTTTATTGTTTTTCTTATCACTTCTAAAGTACATGAGGATCTCATTTTCGATACAACGCGCACAGTAAGTTGTGATTCTGGTACCATGTTTATAAGAATAGGAATCAATTCCTTTGATAAGTCCAATCGTTCCAATACTGATTAAGTCATCCGCATCTTCTCTGCGGTGATCATATTTTTTGACGATATGAGCAACTAATCTTAAGTTATGTTCAATGAGTTTATTGCGAGCATCTTTATCACCAAGTCGCATTTTTTCAACATACTTTTCTTCTTCTTCTTTGCTAAGAGGATCTGGAAAGATATTATTGGAATATGCAGCCGTAAAGAAATGAAAATCTCGAAATAAATATTTTATAATTTTAGAAAACATAAATCACTTCCTTAGTTTAAATATAGTCAATTTATGTCTATTTATGTCTCTGAATAATGCAAATTTTATGAGAAAGAGTTTGAACAAGCACAAGAAAACGTCGCAGATTAGAAGGGAATTACTTTTCTTTTCTAACATTTGCTGATATAATGAATAATAGGTGAGAATATGAAGAAGACAAAGATCATTGCAACGATCGGACCAGCTAGTTCCGATAAAGAAATTTTAAGACAAATGATATTGTGTGGTATGAATGTTGCGCGTTTTAATTTAAGTCATGCAACTCATGAATTCTGCTTAGAAAATATGAAGAAGATTGAAGAATTGAATCAGGAACTAAATACGAATGTAGCGATTATGTTTGATACGAAAGGACCAGATATTCGTATTGGAAGATTTGATGGCGGCAAAGCTTTGTTAAAGAAGAATGATAAAATTCGCATTTATACAGAAGATTTATTGGGAGATCAAACGAAATTTTCGGTGAGTTATGCTGGAATTGTTCAGGATGTAAAAGTTGGTACTATGATTAAGTTAGATGATGGTCGTATCGAATTAAAAGTGGTGGATAAAGGCTTTGATTTTCTTCTTTGTGAAGTATTAAATGAAGGAGAGATTTCTGACCATAAAGGTGTCAATATTCCAGGGGTTCATCTAAATATTCCTTTTCTTAGTGAAAAAGACCGAGAAGATATCAAATTTGCATCTGAAGCAGGGGCTGATTTCTTATCACTTTCTTTTGTTTCAAGTCATGAGGATATCTTAGAAGTAAATGATCTTTTGATTGGTTATAACAATGATCACTTGAGTATTGTGGCAAAGATTGAAAATGAACAAGCAGTGGATGATATTGATGATGTTATTCGTGTGAGTGATGCGGTTATGATTGCTCGAGGAGACTTGGGAGTAGAAGTTCCAATGGAACGAGTACCGGGTATCCAAAAGACAATTATTGCGAAATGTCATGAAGCTGGGAAGGTATGTATTGTTGCAACGGAAATGTTAGCTTCGATGGAACATGTGATTCGTCCAACACGAGCTGAAGTGAGCGATGTTGCGAATGCGGTATTGGATGGTGTCGATAGTGTGATGTTAAGTGGAGAGACCACGGTTGGTCGTTTTCCAGTGGAGGCTTTGCACATGATGTCCCGTATTATCGAAAGTTCCGAAGAAGATATTAATTATTTAGATTTTTTGGATCGTACGATGCGTACGGAAAAGCAAGATATAACGGGTTCGATTTCTTATAGTGTGGCAGAGTGTGCGAATCGCCTAAAATGTAAAGCAATTGTAGCTTCGACGAAAAGTGGTTATACTGCTCGTAAAATGAGTCGTTTTAGACCAAATTGCCCTATTATTGCGTTAACACCTAATAAAAATACATTAAAAAGTTTAGCGCTCAATTTTGGCGTTTATGCTGTTTATGTCGAAGAATTTGATAGCTTTGATGAGTTGATGCAAGTGGCAGTAAAACAAGCATGTAAATTTTTATCTATGGATAAAGGAGACCGTATTATTATTACCGGTGGTTATCCGTTTGAACTCATTAAGTCTACTAATTTTATGAAAATAGAAGAATTATAAGAATAGGGGGTATGCCTATGTATAAATTAGGGGATCAATTTGCTTTTGATTATGAAAAGGCAAAGATGAACGAAAAAAGTGTGATACAAGGGTTAAAATATCGTATTACAATTTTAACGGAACGTTTGATTCGTTTCGAGTATAACGAAAATGGTGTGTTTGAAGATCGTCCAACGGAACTTGTTTGGTATCGTAATTTTGAAAAACCTGATTTTTCTATTAAAGAAGATCATAAATATATGGAAGTTACGACCAAATATTTTAAATTGTATTATTCGAAAGAAAAACGTTTTCGCGGAAGTAAATTAAATCCAACCAAAAATTTAAAAGTTGAAGTAAATGGAACGGATCGTTATTGGTATTATGGTCATCCAGAAGTTCGTAATTTAAAAGCCCCTGGGTATGCATTTGATCAGAATAATGGTAAGCTTAGTATGGAAAAAGGATTATATTCTGTTGATGGTATGGTCAGTATCGATGACTCAAAAAATAATATCATGGAGCCAACTGGTGACATTATCAGACGAGAAGAGAAAGCAATTGATTTATACTTGTTCGTTTATGCGAACGATTTCGACTTATGTTTAAAAGATTATTTTGCTTTAACCGGAAGTCCAGCTTTGATACCTCGATATGCACTGGGAAATTGGTGGAGTCGAAACGAATCTTATCATGATTTAGAATTGAAGACTTTGATGGATGATTTTGAACATCATGATATTCCACTTTCGGTATTGCTTTTGAATCCGGACTGGCACATCCGCACTTATGGCGATAAAAGTGATTTAAAAACGGGTTTCACTTGGAATAAAGAGTATTTCAAAGCACCTTATGAAATGATCTCTTATCTTCATCAAAAGGGAATTCGTCTTGGCTTAAATATCAATCCAGAAGAAGGCATTTATCCTTATGAAGAATACTACGATAAGATGAAAGAATATCTACAACCCGATGAAAAAGGGATTATTCCTTTCAATACATATGATCCCAAATTCTTAGATGCCTATTTAAAATTGATGATTCATCCTTTGGATGCCTTAGAAGTCGATTTTTTCTGGATCGATATTGAAGATAAGAAAAAAGTTTATGATTTGTGGTATTTAGATCATTATCATTTCTATGATATGATGCGTAACTATAAAAGACGACCTATGGTTCTTTCTCGCAATATGATGAAAGCTCCTCATCGCTATCCGGTTCTTTATTCGGGAAAAACCGTTGTCAGTTGGGATACCTTAAAATTAATCATGTTAAACAATGCTAATGCGGCGAATATGGGAGTTAGTTTTTGGGCTCATGATATTGGAGGTTATTACAAAGGAATTGAAGACAACGAGCTTTATATTCGTTTTGTTCAGTTAGGTGTTTTTAGTCCTATTTTAAAATTTGGTAGTGAAAAAGGAAAATATTATAAACGAGAACCATGGCGTTGGAGTGTAAAAACTTATGGAATCGTCAAAGATTATCTACAACTTCGTCATCGTATGATTCCTTATTTATATGCAGAAGCTTATAAGTACTATAAAAATGGAACACCTATTATGATACCTATTTATTATAAATTTCCAGAAATGTATGATGATGTAAATTATCGTAACGAATATTATTTTGGTAGTGAGCTCTTTATTGCTCCTATTATCAATAAGAAAGATTATGTCATGAATCGTGCGATTCATAAATTCTTTATTCCAGAAGGAACTTGGTATGATTTTGTAACGGGAAAGAAATTTCCAGGTGGAAAAAATTATGTTTCTTTCTTTAAAGATCAAGATTACCCTGTATTTGCTAAATCGGGAGCTATCATTCCATTTGGAAGAAATGAAAACTTGAATGATACGACACCACCTACCGATATGGAAATTCATATTTTCCCAGGAAGAAACAATACTTATTATCTTTATGAAGATGATGGACTAAGCGATCTTTATAAAAAGGGATTTTATCTATTATCTTCGATCGATTATAATTATTTACCAAATAATTATACAGTTATTATTCGTGCTTTAGAGGGAAAAAGTGGTATCGTCCCAGCTAGAAGAAACTATAAAATTCGTTTCCGTAATACGAAGAAAGCAAACGATGTCATTTGCTACGTAAACGAGAATCAAGTGGAATCGAATTCTTATATTGATGGAGCTGATTTCATTGTAGAAGTAAATGATGTTCCATCAATTGGCCAACTTACCATCAATTGTAAAGGAAAAGATATTGAAATTGATGCTGTTCGTCTCATCAATGACGAAATTGAATCGATTATTTCTGATCTGGAATTAGAGACTGAGATGAAAGAGAAAATCGATGCGATTATCTTTAGTGATCTTACGATTAAAAAGAAACGTATTGCCATTCGAAAGTTAGGAAATCGTGGCCTCGGACGAAAATTTGTGAAATTATTCTTAAAATTATTAGAATATATTAATGAAGTATAGTTGATTTAAGGAGTGCTTGTCAAAAAAGAATAAATTTGCTAAAATGAGACTGTAAAGAAAATA
>CALVJD010000043.1 GCA_944332005.1 uncultured Bacilli bacterium | reverse complement strand
ATACGTTGATCTTCTTTGACACGAATATACGTATTTTTATTTTTCTTTTTTTCAACTATGACTGGATATTTTTTTCCATCTAACTCATATATCATGTTACCACCTTATATCATTCTAACATAAGATACCATTTTTTTCAAAACTATAAACAAAAAAGGTTGACAACAACCTTTTTACATAAATAAAAACATTATAATGAATATTAGAACACATACTAAGAACGCTTCTAATACATATTTCCATACATATTTAATCCATTCTTTATAAGAAACTTTTAAATATGATAAACCTGCTATCAATAGTACACTAGTTGGTATTAGGAACATAATTAATCCATGAATAGTTTGTAAAATAAGTCCCATCAATGGATAAGCTGCAGAATCAGCATAAATCATCATTAAATTATTTGCCATATAATTTACAATATAAGCAAGATCATTGACAAATAAACTACCAATACCAGTAAATAAACTTACTACTACAACGTTAAAGTTTTCCGTAATCGATAAAATATAATCACTGATTGTATAGAAAATACTAGCCCCAGTTGATGATCCAAATGTAATTACCATAATAATATTAGCAATGGTAACAAAGAAAGCAGTTGGTAATACTTCTTTCGCACCTTTCATAAAGCTATCTATTAAATCATGCCACTTGATACTATAAAGCCATCCAATAATTAAAGTTGCAATCACTAAAATGATACTAATTTCAGAAACAGTCCAATATCCAAGAGGATTGAAACTTCCTAAAATATTTTTAATAATTGGGAAATCTTTAATTTCAACGGACACTAACGTTTCATATAGATTTTCAAATCCATCATAATTAATTGCATATTTCCAATTATATAATGCGACACATAAGAAGGCAATAACAAGTCCACCAATAATTAAAAGTGGCCAATAATTTTTCTTTTCCTTTGATTCTGATTCTAATAATGGAATTGAAGTTCTACCTTCTTCTTTGCTGTTTTTCTTATCCACGGTAACCAACATATTATGTTTTGACACATACATTGCTAATAAGAATACTAAAATGATAAATAAAATAACTTTGGTAAAAATACCATTATTCATATCTAATCCAAAATAGTAATTGATATAACCTACAACATTAAAACCATAAATAGATGCTACATTACCAACCAAAATAGCTCCAATCGTAGACATCAACGTAGAAATCTTAGAAAAACCTAACGATAATAAAACGGCTACAAAAAATGGTACTAAAATAAGTAACACAAAGTTTAATCCCGTTAAACTAGATAATAAAGCAAAGAATACAATCGTAATAAAAGCAAATTTCTTTTCTTTACCATGATAACGAGTGCTCAACTTATCGATCAATTTTGTATAAGCACCAGTTTTATTCAATACGCCATAAAATCCTCCAATGACCAATACTAAGATTCCAAAAGCCGCATAATTAGTAAGTGTCGATAATGGAATACGAACAAGATCTAATAATCCCAATGGAGAATAATCACCAGATGTAAATGTTCCATTTGAATAAGTACCAGCCGGAATAATCCAAGTTAAAAATGCCACAATCAAAAATATAATTCCTAATGCCTTTAATAAATTATGTTTTTTCATACTTTAACCTCCTAGTTCATTATAACATTAATCCTTTATTTATAAAAGTTTTTTTATACTTTTTCGTTAATTTTTCATGATTTTTTCACATTTCATGTTAAAATAATAAAGAACGAGGTGAAATATGAATAACCCATTTCTCTATAGTGACACGAATAAACGTTATCACACTCTAGATTATTTTTATAAACATAAATTTCATAGTAAAGTTTTCAAAATAAGTTTAAATGCCGGATTTACTTGCCCTAATATCGATGGAACAGTTGGAACTGGCGGATGCATTTATTGCTCCAATCTCGGTAGTGGGGATTATGCTGGCAATGTGAAAGATGACCTTTTAACACAATTTAATCAAGTCAAAAAAACAATGTTAAAAAAATGGCCAAGTAGCAAATATATTGGTTACTTTCAAGCCCATACTAACACTTATGCCCCCCTTGAAACACTAAAGCAAGATTATGAATTAATTCTCGCACAAGAAGGAGTTGTAGGACTTTCGATTGCGACTAGACCAGATGCGATCTCGGATGCTTGCCTAGACTATTTAGAAGAATTAAACAAAAAAACGTTTTTAACAATAGAACTAGGTCTTCAAACCATTCATGATGAAACTTCTAAGCTAATTAACCGATGTCACACTCTAGAATGTTTTCATGACATGGTCTATAAACTTCATAATAGAGGCATTCATATTGTAGTTCATATTATTAACGGTCTTCCATATGAAACCAAAGAAATGATGATCGAAACCATAAAATATTTAAATAATTTACCAATAGATGGCATTAAAATTCATATGTTACATGTCCTTGAACATACCAAATTAGGACTATTATATAAAGTAAAACCATTTCATATAATCACAAGAGAAGAATATGTTAATATTGTTTGTGATCAACTAGAAAATCTTAGACCAGAGATTGTTATGCATCGAATGACAGGAGACCCTAATCCTAACGAACTAATAGAACCAAAATGGTTACTTAAAAAATTTGGCGTTTTAAATGAAATTGATAAAGAATTAGCAAGAAGAAATACTTATCAAGGTTATGCGTTAAAAAACTATCCGCAATGAAGTAGGATAGTTTTTTATTCCCTTAATACTTTCACAAAAGTTTAGGGAGCGAGCACGAGGCGGAACGAACCGTCGCTGCTAGACGTCCCAGTGTAGCGAGCGAAGTTGAACTGGCCTCCGAGTCCACCATCGTCGTGACTGCCGCCTCGATCGAACCAGGGATTGTACGACTCCACAAAGTGAGCATTGTAGGAATACCACTGGTTATGTGGTCTTGACGTTCCATCACTATCCGTAAACGTCACAAATGGCCCCATTTCTCCCATCGCATCTCCTAATATACGATTTTGATAAGTTGTTTGACTGCTATTACTTAGATACATGTCAAAATATTTACTATCATAAGTTTGAATATTCGTTGCATTGAAGCCACTACTTCCATAAGTATTCGCTCGGTAAGATGCCATATACTCCCATGCTCCTCCTGACATATCATAGATTCCGGTAATATTTCCCGTCGTACTGGCTAGATATCCTAATTCCGTATTATATGCTTGGTTGTAATTACTTCCGTTTCCAGATGTTCCTGGATATACGCTTTGATTTAATGTCAATAAACTAGACATTCCCGTTATATAAGAACTATTGTTATTGATATTGATTTCTCGATCAATCCCATATTTTGAATGACTTAAATAAGCGACTGCTCCCCACTCTGTATTCTTCATCATATGCGAATCATTCTCTCTTGAATAGTTATATGCATTGACAAACATATTATAGACGTTCTGATTTCTTAATGATGATTGATTCGGTTTTACGGTAATATTCGTAATCGTTCCGGTTGACTCAAATTTTCCTACCCAGAAACCATCTACATCCATACTGATGAAGGCTGGGTGGGTCATGTATTCTCCATTATTGCAGTTTCCTGTTTCTCCACTTAACATTGGTGTTACACATGATTCTCCTTCTATATCGGTAGTATTCGTTGTATCAAAAACAATACCGATGGAATGAGCGAGTGTTAGAGTATCCGTTACATTCACATTCCATAATTTATATTTATATTTCGGTATCCATACAAAATAAGAACGAATATCGCTTTCTAAAATAACATCTCCGATCTTATATTCTTTACTTGGGTTATCTACTAAATGAATCGCATTTGCCCACTTCTTTTCACAATAGTTATACCATTCCGTAGATGTATCCGCATAGGTTACCGTTCCATCATCCGATAGTGTTACTGGTATTAAATTCGTTCCTAGATTGGGCTTTGCTACATCATTACAATTACCGGTAATGCTTCCTGCACTTTCCGATAATTCGTATAACTCATCGAGTGCCCCTTGGACATCCGTATTACTAGTTCCACTACTACTATTATCATATCCTACTTCCTTTGCTTCATATAGTGTTGTTACCGCATAAACACTAACAGAAGCCATGAGTAATCCACCCAATACAAACGACACTAATTGCTTTACTTTACTTTTCATTCTATCATCCTTCCAACAAAAAAAGAGAGGTATATAATCCCCCCCCCGTGTGCATATGGCAATCGGGATGTTATCATATTTTTGGACACTTTTCTGAGGGGGTTTTTCCCCTTTTGAAAAGCAGTCCTTCCCTCTTCTGCTTCTTGCATACTATTTTATTATTTCTTTATGTTTTCATTCTATCATTTTTCTTTCTCTTTTTCAATCCCCTATTTTTTGTTATTATTAT
>CALVJD010000042.1 GCA_944332005.1 uncultured Bacilli bacterium | reverse complement strand
TAGGTGTTGCTCCTTTAGGTAATTCAATTATGTCACCTTTTGTTGTATATACATAAACTTTATCAGAAAAAAGTTCACATTTTACTTGATTCACAAATTGTTGATTATCACCAAACATTGAATTAATCTCTGTTAAAGATTTAAAAAATTGAAATTTACTTTTTAAATCTTCTTGCATAACATTCCTTGCATTTCCTTTTTTCTCATCCCAGTATGCTGTTAATCCAAATGAAGCTACTTTATCCATTTTAAAAGTTCTTATTTGTGTTTGAACTAATCTATCATCTGGGCCAAAAACAGTTGTGTGTAAAGATTGATACATATTAGTTTTAGGATTACAAATATAATCTTTAAATTTATTATTTATTGGGTGATATTCTTGATGAATCATACCTAATGCGTAATAACAATTAGCCACTTCATCAACCATAATTTTTAATGCTAATAAATCATGTATATCTGCTAATTTTTGTCCTTCATTTAATCTTTTATATATCCCATAAATATTTTTGGTTCTTACTTTAATTTCATTAGGAATATTTTTATCATTTAACATTGCTTGAATTTTCAACAACATTTCTTGTAAACAACTATTACTATCTTCCTCTATTTTTAACTTTCTTTCTTCTATCTTTTTATACATATCTGGTTTTAAATATCGTAAAGATAAATCCTCTAATTCAGATTTAATTCTATATGCTCCAATATAATAAGCTAAGGGAACAAATATTTCCATGGTTTCTAGTGCGTTTTCTTTTTGTTTAAATTCACTTTTAAATTGCAGAGTTCTCATATTATGAAGTCTATCAGCTAATTTAATAATTATTATTCTAACATCTTCAGTAATACCTGTAATAATCTTTCTAGTATTTGCTAAATTTTGGTCTTGTTTAGAAGAAAAATTCATTTTTGAAAGTTTAGTTACACCATCCACTAGATTAGCAACATTTTGATTAAAATCATGAGCAATATCTTCTTTGGTAATTTCTGTATCTTCTAATACGTCATGCAAAAGACCAGCACATATTGTATCTCTGTCTGCGTGCATATCTGCAAGAATATATGCAACATTTAAAGGATGATTGATATATGGTTCACCACTTTGTCTATACTGCCCTTCATGTAATTTTTTAGCATAATCATAAGCTTTCTTAATAACTTCGACTTCTTCCGAATTATACTCATTAAGTTTATCAATTAAATCTTGTAAAATATCATTTTCCATAAAACTCCTCCAAAAACTCCATTAAATTTTAAACAAAAAGCATAACAAAATTATGTCATGCTTTTCTTTGAAAGGGTCAAAAAAGAATTTATATTAATATATAAAGATTTACAAAAGTAACAATATAATTTAAATTTACCTTTTTCCATAAATATACTCATCAAAATCAACGTCCCTTTCAAAATATTACCAAATAATTTACTATTTTTTATATTCTTTGTCAATACTTTTATGGAAACTTTTGGGAAAATATATAAATATAAACTTTTATAAATTAAAATATATTTTAATTTGCACTTATTTATCTCAAAGTCCAACTCTCATAAACTTTCCTGTGTTTACCAACAATGTATTGTTGTTATATTTTTGTAAAAAATCCCATAAAATAAGAATTTTCTTTAATTTTGATATTTTTGTGTATTTTTTTATTTAAACAGAACCGTATTTTTTTCCTTTATTTATAAGGATTTCTACGATTTATACTATTTTCTCCCAATTTCTTGCATACCCAGTAACTGGAATAAGTCCTGTTACTACCATCAAATTCATGACCGCCTGAAAAGCAAGCTGAAAAGTAATTCCAAAAGCTAAGTATTTTCCAAATAAATCTTTACTATTTCGAGCGATATGAAAGCCTCGAATAATAATAGTTAAAAATAGTGCCGAAACGATCAAAACGCCTAAAAAGCCAAACTCTTCACTGATGATGGAAAAAATAAAATCAGTTTGTGGTTCTGGAAGATAGAAATGTTTTTGCCTAGAATTTCCAAAACCAAAACCAAATAAACCACCTGGTCCAATCGCATAGAGAGATTGAATGATTTGAAAACCACTTCCCAAAGGATCTTTCCAAGGATCTAAAAAGGACAAAATACGAGCTAAACGATATGGTGCCGCTATGATGAGTGCTACTACTCCGGCAATACCAATCACTGCTATTTTAAGAAAAAATTTGAAGTCTACACCTCCAACAAACAATAATCCAATAATACTCATAACTAAAATCGTTCCAGTTCCAAAATCCGGTTGTAACATGATAAGTCCAAAAATGAATAACGTAAGCCCTAAGATTGGTAAAACACCTTTTTTGATTCTTCCCATATCTTTTTCATTCTTACAAAGATACTTGCTAGTAAAAATAATAAGAGCAAGTTTCGTAAATTCACTTGGTTGGATACCAAAAGAACCAATTCCAAACCAAGACCTACTACCGTTTCGAACCGTACCAATTCCAGGAATCAACACCAAAATCAAAAGAGCCATACAAATACCCAAAATGAGATTCGCTTTATCATAATATTTTTTATAATCAAACTTACTTATGACAAATAAGCCTACCATACCGATTAGAAAAAACAAGCCTTGATTCTTTACAAATTTAAAAGGATCTTGGAACTTGTATTCTGCCCATATATAAGATGCAGAGAAAATCATGACAATTCCAAAGAGTGAAATTATGATAATACTGATTAAAAGTAATAAATCAACACTGTGTTTTTTCATAGTACCTCCTTATAGCCAAACGCCAAAAGCAGTCGCCACCATTGCTCCTAATAAGCCAACCACCCAAAATAATTTGACAATATCTCCTTCTTTCCAACCCCACTTTTCAAAACTATGATGGATCGGAGTCATCGGAAATACCCTCTTCTTAGTCAATTTATAATAAAAACGTTGAATCAAACAAGAGATGGTTTCTAATACAAAAACAATTCCAATTACGACAAGCAACAATTCATGTCGTGTCAAAATGGCAATTGATCCTAAAAAAGCGCCGAGTGCTAACGAACCAGTATCCCCCATAAATACTTTGGCTGGATTGACATTAAAAATTAAAAAACCAAGCAAAGAACCAATCAATGTAAAACATAAAATAGCAAGTTCCTCATAGCCTTCCAACCATCCTGTATTCCAACTGATCAGGCCAAATGATAGAATCGCAATCGCGGATAATCCACCTGCCAGCCCATCTAAACCATCGGTCAAATTGACAGCATTACTACTAGCTGCTAAAACAAATAAAATGAATAAACCATAAATCCAACCAATGTCGATCTTTAAACCAATCGTATGAACCCAAAGTAATGGTTCATTTCCACCCTTCATAAATAGATAGAAAAACACTACCGCTATCACTAGTTGCATAATCATCTTTTGACCTTCCGTTAAACCTTTATTGTTATGTCTTTTAATAATCAAATAATCATCGATAAAACCAATTAACCCATAACCAATAAAGGAAAATAAAACGATAAACAAACTATAACTAAGTTCGATTTTATCCATCAAGTAAAGAAGAAAGATCGTCAAAATGGTAGGAAAAATAAAGATGATTCCTCCCATCGTTGGTGTTCCATTCTTCTTTTTATGCGCTTCTTCTAGATAAATACTTACTCTCTGATCAGCTTTTAATTTTCGAAGAAGAGGAATTACCACCACTCCACATCCAACCGATAAAATAAATCCAATCATCATAGATAACATCGATTTTGTCAAGATAAGCATACTATTCCTCCTAATCATTCAAAAGCAAACGTACGGTTTCTCCTTCTAAAATACGTTCTCCACTAGCAGGAGATTGATATAAGACTTCATCACCACTACCCGTATATTCTACTTTAAAAGGTTTCAATTCCTCTACCGCGTCCTTCACCGTCTTTCCCACGACATCAGGAACGGTATAATATTTCTTCTCTCCATATTGATACTCTTTTTCACTACTTCCTTCTCGTTTGGAAATGCCAAGTGCAGTAATGGAATCCTGTAATATTTTCTTGGCAATTGGAGCGGCGATCGTTCCCCCATATTGAGTTACTCCTTTCGCATTATCGACAGCCACATAAACGACTACCTGTGGATCATCTGCTGGTAAAAAACCCATAAACGATACAATATAATTTCCGACCATATAACTACCATCTTTTACTTTTTGAGCGGTTCCCGTCTTTCCACCAACACGATAACCATCGATGAATGCCGGTCTCCCCGTACCATTGGTAACAACACTCTCTAGGGCATAACGTACTTTCGCACTAGTTTCCTCACTGATCACTTTGCGAACAACGGTAGGGGTATGTTCTAAAATGACACTATTCGTCTCCGGCTCATTTAAACTTTTGACAATATATGGTTTATAAAGAATACCACCATTGATGGCTGCACTTACCGCAGTAATTTGCTGTGATGTATTCCTCTAAATGATACTTTTTGCCTAAATTATTACTGGATGCTTTTAATGCTGTTCCAGTTTTAAAAATAATATTTAATTTTATTTTTTTAGGATTATCTTCATCTTTATTAACAATTATTTTTTCTACTAATGAATTAAACATATCACTTAAGCATAATTCATCTTCTATTGAATGTTCTAAGTTTTCTCTTATGCTATTTATTTCTTTTTCAATTAAGTATTCATCTAACTTATTATTTTTTAAATTGTCTATTTTATCTAAATATTCATTTAACTCTAAATTTAAATTATCTACTTGTTTTTTATAATCAATATTTTCTAAGTATCCATCCATTACAAGTTCTAATAACTTATCTTTTTTATTTTTTATAACTTCACATTTAGATTCTAAAACCTTTATTTCATTATCGCTATTTTTAGATAATAAATAATTTTTACATTCTTTAATAATGCTATCAAAGATTATTTTTTTATCAAGATATAGTTTAGATATAATACTTTTAAACAATTCATCTAACTCATGTTCAAATACTCTATTATTAGTACACCCTTTTAAACTTTCTTTTCGATATACCTGACATTCCCATACAGGATTATTTTTTCTTTTCCCAGCACTATTTCTATGATAAGTAACATTATGAACACCACAATATATTTTTCCTGAATAAGTATAACGATTATGAAATATTGTTTTATCTTCTATTTTATTTAAATAACTTTTTTGTCTTTTTCTTA
>CALVJD010000041.1 GCA_944332005.1 uncultured Bacilli bacterium | reverse complement strand
AGTCAAGGTCTTTATTTCTTCGAGGTTGGTTTTTTGACTTTGGTTTTAATCGCGTCTTCACTTAATAGATCGGCCATCATTCTTTCCTCGATCAATGAACTCGGATACAAAAGATAAAAAATAGGTTGTTCGATAGGAAGCGAACGCTTTAAATCTTTTAAGGCAATTAAAATTTCTTGTCGTCTCATAATTCAACCTCACCTATTTATTCGCGATTTTCATATCTTCGATTTTATCACTAATGTCCTCACGGAAGAATTTATAAGTTGAAATTAAGATGATAGCGAGTGGTAACGATATGATGATACCAAATACGCCAAATAAAATACCTCCAGCAAAAACCGATAAAATAACGATGATTGGATGAACTTTATTTGTCTTACCATATACGTATGGATTGATCACATAACCATCCAGACTCGATAATACGAAGAAAGCAACTAACGTTTTTAAGAATAACGCTGGACTAATGACAAAAGCGGTGATGGCTGCAATACAGTTATTGATAATTCCTCCAAAGTATGGAATCAAATTACCGATTGCTGCTAAGAAACCTAATAATAGTGCGTTTGGATGTTCGATAATATAATATGCAACAGTGTATTCTACCAAAGTGATACATACTACTTTGATAAAACCATTCAAATAATTTTTCATCTCTGTATCCAATACTTTTACATAATAATAATATTTTTTATTTTTATTAAGTAAAAATTTTTTAATTCCTTTACGAATTTTATCCATATCGATCAAGAAATAAATAGCTGCTGAGAAAGCAATTACGATGTTTGCTAATACATTTAAAGATACACCAATAAAATTGATTGCTCCATCACTCACATATTTCCCTAGATTTTTAATGATTTCATTAAAGGTTGTCGATAAGGAATCTTGTAATGGACCGATATTTAGATCATAATCGAGTGAAATTTCCTTTAAGAACACTAAAATATTGTTAAAGAGACTTGATAATTGACCTACTAATAATGGAACAATAAGTCCTAATACTACGGCCAAAATTGTGATAACTAATCCTACGATAAGGAAAATAGCTACTCCTTTCGGAACTTTTTTTCGTTCTAAAAACTGTAAAAATGGATATAATGCATAAGCAACAATAAAGGCAAAGAAGAATGGAACGAAAATATTGATTAATTTCGTTGCTACCCCCATCCATAAATGTCCTGTCTGATACATCAAAAAGACGATCAAAGTAATAATTGCAAAATTAATTAATTTGAAATCTAATTTATTTTTAATCATGTTTTTCCCTACTTTCCATCATGATCGTAATAGGACCATCATTGGTAATATTGACAATCATTTCTGCTCCAAATATTCCGGTTTCAACGGAAATATTATGTTCTTTTAATTTCTGATTCCAAAGTTCATAAAGACGTGTTGCCTTCGTGGGCTCTAAAGCTTCTACATAACTAGGTCTTCTGCCCTTTTTTGTATCTGCATACAGTGTAAATTGTGAAATACTTAAAATACTTCCACCAACATCCAATAAGGAGCGATTCATGATACCATTTTCATCATCAAAAATACGTAAATGAATCACCTTATTGACTAAATAATCGATATCTCTTTCTGTATCTCCATAAGTAAATCCAACCAAAATAACAAGTCCTGAATTGATTTCTCCTACGATTTTGTTTTGAACAGATACACTAGAATGTAAACTCCTCTGTACGACAATTCTCATTATTTCACAATTCTTTCTACATCTAAAATATGTGGAAGTTGATCGATATCATTCATAAATTTCTGTAGTTTATCTTTATCCTCTACTAATACATTTAATTCATACAAAAAGTGATCAGAACTATTTAAGGTGTTGATACTTTGAATTATAATATCCGTATTGGCTGTTTTGGCGATAATTTCTAAAAGAACATTTTTACCATCTATCGCATGGATCAACAAAGTGGTTGGATATTTTTTTTCAGTATGTTCGTTCCAATGAACCGGGATAATACGTTCTTCTAGAGAACTGATATTCGGGCAAATCGAACGATGAACACTAATTCCATTTCCTTTGGTAATATATCCGACAATATTATCACCAGGAACTGGTTTGCAACAAGAAGCAACATTGACGCGAAGTTTATCGATTCCTTCGACGATCACATCATCACGAACAGCTGTTGAAACAGGTCTTCCAGATGTAGCTTTCTTGAGAACGAAATCTTCTTTACTCGTATTCTCGTTCAAAATTTGATTGATGACTTGACTCACTGACAATTTATTGTTTCCGATATTGATCATCAGTTCATCCAAAGTATTATATTTAAATTCCGATAATAGTTTCTCGACGTTTTCACTGTTTAAAAAATCATTGAACGTAATTTTGCGCTTGCGTAACTCCTTCGTTAAAAGTTCTTCCCCATTTTTTAGATTTTCATCTTTATCGATCCGATTGAAATAGGCTTTAATTTTGTTTTTCGCTTGAGAAGTGTGAGCAATATTCATCCATTCTTTACTAGGGCCTACCGAATTTTTATTGGTGTTGATCTTCACAACATCGTTATTTTGAAGTACATAATCCAAAGGGACGATACTACCATTTACGATTGCTCCTACCATTTTATCGCCAATATTACTATGAACACGATAAGCAAAATCGATTGGTGTCGATCCAGTTGGAAGTTCAATCACATCACCATTTGGGGTGAAAACATAAATATTCTCTTTCAGCACTTCATTTTGAACGGTTTTAACAAATTCTTCATCGCTTGCATTTTGTTCTTTTAATTCCATGATCGAACGGAAAAATTGTAATTTCTGTTCCATGGCATTTTGTAAGTTGGCCTTGACACTTCCCTTTTCTTTATAAGACCAATGGGAAGCAATACCATGTTCGGCAATCTGATCCATTTCATACGTACGAATCTGAATTTCAAAAATGTGCTCGTCGACACCAAATACAGTCGTATGAAGCGATTGATACATATTGGTCTTTGGCATCGCAATATAATCCTTAAAACGTTTTGGCATCGGTTTAAAAGTCCCATGAATAATTCCTAATGCCTGATAACAATCGTGTTCCGTATCGACATAGACACGAAGTGCTAATAAATCATAAATATCGCTAAATTTCTTTCCTTTATCTAATTTTTTATAAATACTATAAATACTCTTTGCACGGCCCTTAATTTTAAATTTAATGCCAGCATCATTCAATAATTTTGATACAGCTTGAATCATATCACGAACCGATTTATCGCGTTCCGCCTTCGTCTGATTTAATTGTTCGACAATACCAAAATAAATATCTGGTTTCATGTAACGTAAGCACAGATCCTCTAATTCACTCTTAAAAGAATTCATACCTAAACGACTCGCAATCGGAACTAGAATATCCAATGTTTCCTTCGCTTTTTCTTTTTGGCTTTTTTCAGGAATCACCCAAAGTGTACGCATGTTGTGTAAACGATCGGCTAGTTTAATAATGATGACACGAACGTCTTCCGATAATCCCACTAAAATCTTTCGATGATTTGCTAGAATTGCTTCTTTTTCTCCACTAAAAGAAAGTTTATTGATAACGGTAACGCCATCGACCAAAGATGTGATTTCATGTCCAAATTTTTCTTCCAATTCCTCTTTTCTTACACGATCATCTTCTAATACATCATGTAAAAGACCTGCACAGATCGTTGCACTATCCGCATTAATTTCCGCTAAAATATAAGCAACATTCAGAGGATGCTCCATATAATCGTCACCCGTTAGACGCGTTTCGCCCTCATGATATAAAGATGCAAATTGATAAGCTTCTTCAATCTGTTTTAAATCATGTTCATTTAGATAAGTTTTTAACTTTTCCATCAGACGATCATAAGTTAAATTTTCGTTTACTTTTGTCATTTTATCATTCCTTGCTATTTGAATCAAAATAAAGATGGCGATTTTGATCATTCAATTTTTGTTTTAAATAATAATCAATATACGCATCTTCTCCATTCAAAACATCACTTACTAGATCATATAAAGATAGATCTCTACCGCTTTTCCATTTATTCTCCTTAAAATAGTTCCAAATATCTTCTTCTTTGATATAGGGATACCCATGACGATGCATTTCGTTCTTTTTCGTCCTCAAGGCTGGCAATAATCGTTGATATAATTCTTTTTGTGAATGAAACTCTATTTCCATATCATCACCTACATATTCATTATACCAAAAAAAGCGTATTTGAAAAGCAGAAACCTTCCATAATTCACTTTTTTAAAACTTTTTTTACTTCTTTTGGCTTGGCCATTCTATTTTTTAAAAAAAAGCATAAAGTTTAATAAAGGTGAAACATGAAAAAAAGCAAGTTTATCAAATCGACGATCATCTTAATGATAGGTGGACTTCTCACCAAATTATTAGGAATGATCATAAAAATTGTACAAACAAGATTACTTGGTACTGAAGGTGTTGGTATCTACATGTTGATCATGCCCACCTTTTCTCTTTTAATTGCTCTCGCTCAACTGGGACTACCGGTCGCTATTTCTACCCTAGTAGCAAGAGATAATCGTAACAATAAAAAATTAGTGTTCTCGGTGATTCCCATTTCCCTTATGATCAATGGGATCATTATGATTTTTCTATTCTTATTCAGTAGTTATCTAGCCAATCATCTGCTTCATGAACCACGCAGTTATTATGCTCTTTTAGGAATGGGATTTGTCTTGCCATTTATCAGTATTTCTAGTATTATCAGAGGTTACTTCTTTGGAAAAGAACGAATGATCCCCCATGTCATATCTAACATCGTCGAAGATATTGTACGTCTTATGATTCTAGCAATCGGAATTCCGCTTTTTCTCACCTCTGGCTTGGAATTTGCGGTAGCTTTCATCGTACTTTCTAACGTTGTAAGTGAACTAACTTCGATTCTCGTTCTCTTTTTCTTTTTGCCAAAAAAGTTTCATATTTCGAAAAGTGATTTTGTTCCAGAAAAAGAAAGTGTGAAAGAAGTATTAGGAATCAGTCTCCCTACTACGGGAAGTAGGTTAATTGGTAATATCGGTTATTTTTTTGAACCGATTATTTTAACTTATGTTTTACTGAAAGTTGGTTATACAAATCACTTCATTGTTACCGAATATGGTATTCTAAATGGTTATGTTATGCCAATGTTAATGCTACCATCTTTTTTTACGGCTGCTATTTCACAAGCATTAATTCCCGTCATCAGCAATGCTTATATAAAGCGACATATGCGCTACGCACGTGATAAAATAAAACAAGCCATTTTCTTTTCCCTTATGATTGGAATTCCCACTACTTTTTTCTTCTTCTGTTTTCCGTCTTTACCATTAAAACTACTCTACAATACAACTGAAGGAGTGCACTATCTTCGCTTACTTGCTCCCCTTTTTCTTATCTATTACATTCAATCTCCCCTTACTAGTGCCCTACAAGCAACCGGGAAAGCTGGTACTGCCATGCAAGGAACCATTATAGGAGTATTCATTCGAACCTTTTTACTTTTTTCGTTATCGCATCTGAAAATTGGAATGTGGGGACTACTGATCGCCACGATGTCTAACGTTTTCTTTGTCACTTTTCATCACGCCTACTATTTAAATAAATACTTAAAATAAAAAGCACTAATGGTGCTTTTTGTCGTTCTCTATTTTTCCTTTTCTTGTTTTCGAAATAACAAGTACTTACCCGGATTATCCTTACTACGTTCGATAAAAGAATCAACATATTCGTAATTTTCATAAAGATATGGAACATTCAAATGATTTGGATCCGTCGTCACCTTAGAGCGAAATACGATGAAGTCAACACATCCTTCTTTTACATAACGTTCTTGTTCATCCATGTTTTCCGGAAATTTATCACGTTTTAAATTCAATTTTTCAAAATAACGAACATTAGGAATAATATTACTAGTTAAATAAAAACCACCATCGATAAAACCATAGTTTAATAAAGTGGAATCCTCTTCTATATACTTCAAAAAATAATATTGGGCATAATCTTCCCTCTGCAATTTCATATCGGGTACATTAGGAGAAGTTTTATATAAATATAAAAATGAAAATAGACAGATGAAAAGAAGTACAAAAGGCACCTTTCGATTCCGTGGCGACCACTTTAAATAGTGAAAAATGGCGACTAATCCAAACAATAAAAAGGGAACAAAGATAAAAAAGTAATACTTATATCCAAATCCACCAATATAAACCGTTAGAATCAAAAAAAGAAGCAAAAGAAGGAAAAATAATCTACCTCTTTTTTCTTTCGAAAGTATTCTTGAACATGTAAAATACGGAATTCCCAATAATAAGAGCCAAAAAACAAGTGGATATTTACACAAATTTTGATAGAAAAGCTTAAATGGTAACCATAATTTTTCTAGCAAATTGATATCATGAGAATACGAATTCATGTTGATCAAAAAATAAACCTCGATAAACTCCGGCATAGCATTATGATAGGTGAAATAAAGAAGCCAAGGTAAAGTCGCAATCCCCATTCCTAGTAACAAAGAAAAACAATTAGAAAATGCTTTTAAATAATCCTTTCGGATCAAATATTCAAAAAAGAAACACATCATCCATGCAAACCAAAAACCAATCATCGTATATTTGATCCATAAAACACACCCAGCCAAAATTCCTACCACTATGAAATCTTTATCACGTAATGGTCGAACCCCTTTAAAATAGGCTAAAAATAAGTATAAACTATACATTAAAAAGGGTAAACAAAACTCTTCTGCACTATCTCCCATTCGAAACGCTCCATTACTTAAAATAAGCGCAGCTAAAAGAGGCAATAATAATAAACTTACATTTTCTGATAAATAAAGACGAAATGTTTGATATGCATAATATAGAAAAAAAGCAAAAAAGATTCCCTCTAATAAATAAACACCAAAAAAAGAGGTAGGAGATACCAAATAAGCAAGTCCATGCAAGAAAAATAAGAGCGGTCCTTTTTGCTCAAATAAATCTAAATATGGTACAAGCCCATTCATCATACCCTTTCCAACTGTAAAAAAGGCATTTGGATCTACCCAGTCATTGATAACATACAGTGGTGAACATTTTGATGCAAATAACAAAAAGACAAAAGATAAAATAAGTGTGAACGCCACTGTAAACCACTTTTCTTTGATCAACTTCACAATATCACTCCTCATAAACATTATATATCATTATTATGACATTTCCATGACTGAATTATAACGAAACTGTCACCAAACTGACAACTAATATCAAGTAATTGATTTTCCAAAATCAAGTGGTATAATAGTCACGTGGTGATGAGTATGACAAAAATAATCAATTTTAAAGAAACAATCAATCAAAAAGAACTAGAAGAAATTGGAAGTACATTAAGAAATGGCAAACTCGTTATTTTTCCAACGGAAACAGTATACGGAATTGGTGCGAATGCTTTGGACACTAAAGCAGTCGATGATATTTTTAAGGCCAAAGGAAGAGCAAATGATAATCCACTAATCGTACATGTCGCTAATTTCGATATGATTCATGAGTTAACGTATGAACCAACTCCTATTGAAAAACATCTAATGGATGCGTTCATGCCAGGACCTTTTACGCTGATTTTAAAAAAGAAAAAGGTGATTCCAGATAACGTATCAGCCGGCTTAGATACCGTTGGCATTCGCATGCCTGAAAATGATATTGCAAGAAAAATTATCGAAGAAGCAAATGTACCAGTTGCAGCTCCAAGCGCTAATATCTCAAGTCGTCCTTCGGGAACCAAAATAGAAGATATCAAAGATGAATTTGACGGTAAAGTCGATATCATTGTCGATGGTGGAGAAACCAAAATTGGGATCGAATCAACCGTTGTCAAAGTAATCGATGGCATTCCTAACGTTTTAAGACCTGGCAAAATCACTCCAGAAGATATCAAAGACGTCGTTGGAATCGTTAAAATCGACGAACACGTCTATAAAAAAGCAGAAGGAAAAGTAGAAAGTCCAGGTATGAAATATCGTCACTATGCCCCAAGTAGCAATTGTATCATGATCTATAGTGACGAAGACGAAGTCTTAATTGAAGAAATTAAAAAACACTTGACTCCTAATACGATTATCATTGGCTACCGCGAACATCAAAAATACTTCCCTACTACCAAATTTTATGTCCACGGTAGTAAATATAACTATGATGAAATTTCACATAATATCTTTTCGCTCCTTCGAAAAGTTGATAAAGAACATCCTGATTTAATTATCGTGGAAGGAGTAAAAAAAGAAGGTATCGGAATCGCTATCATGAATCGCTTAATTCGCTCTTGCAGTTATCACTATATCGAAAAATAAAAGATCACGCACAGTGATCTTTTTTAGTCGTTTGATACCTGATGATAGTAGTATCCATAATATGCGAGTACCAATAATATGGAAGAACAGAATAACCAAAACAAACAAATAAGCGGAATAGCTTCGATTACTTGGTTTTCTATATAAAGTAAATCAAAATAACCAATATTATAAACATTCATAAATTGAATTGGAAAAAACATCTTATAATTAAAATTACCGAAACTTGGCATAAACATTGGTCCTGCTATGAATAAAATCAAAATACCAAGGGAAAGATACGGACTACGAAGAAAGCTAGATAAAAAAGCGCCGATTCCAACAATTGCGAGAGCAGCAATCGGAAAAGAAATAAGCCCCCAAAGATATTCCTCCCCATATGTATAAGCATTTGTGGTAAGTGAGTCTAAATTCATTAATTCTGGATGAAAAGGAAATCGAAAAGAAATAAGTAATGTTGTCCATAAATAATGAATCATAGGAATGAAGAAAGCAAGCAATAATAAAGTGAATATTTTTGCTCCAGCAATCTTTCTTTTCCCCTCTTTGGTTGTTTTAAGTAGCGAAATGGTTTGATCTTTATCTTCTTTATTAAAAATAGAAGGACTAATGAATAAAAAGAAAGCCATTAATAAAACAAACGTGATACTAATCGTGTAAAAGAATAAACGATAGGCAGTATCATCCCCTACGATCACGCCAGATTCTTTTAATTTCGTATTTAAATAGTCTGTTTTCTCTTCGGTGTGAGAATCAGCGGTTGTACTACCTGTATAGTGAATACTTTCCTTTCCATAGTTTTCGATCTGAGAATCGAGATTCATAACCACGGAATTTGTAATTTGATACTTTCTTTCCTCACAAGAAGAAGATATCATTCCATTTTGTCCATATTCTTCAAAAAACGATAATAATTCTGTTTTTTTATCCGTAATGTTCTTTTGATAACGGGGATCCGTCATATCCCCATAATAAATATCTAAAATTCTAGCATATTCTCTTCGATATTCTTCTTTGGATAACTTTCGTCCATCATCATCGACGGAACAAACATGAGATACTCCATAATTTGAAAAATAAGGAAGTACGATCGAAAGAATCAATACGACGAATAAAAGATAAAAAAGTAGCCATTTATTTTGGAATATTTTTTTTAATTCATATTTCACTAAAGATAGCATATTCTTAACCTTCATTCGTAATTTGCATATTCTTATAAAATAGATAAATAAATGGCACCAAAATTAAAATCCAAATACTCGTTTGCAAAATAAAGTGGACGTTGAAAAAGGCATAACTTCCAATCGATGAGATAAGCGAGAAAGAATAAAAGCTAGAATTTAGATATTCCACTGGCGATAACAATTTAATCGCAAAAGTACCAATTTCTGTGTTGAGTGCGAGTGGCAAGATAAAGAAGACAAAACTAATAGCAAGTGAACGATAACTAGATTTCATCATACTAGAAAAAAACATCGATAAAATAGCGATCGTAAGTGATCCTATGATCAGCAATAAAGAAGCAATCCCAAACGTTTCACCACAAGTAAAAGTACTTGCTACATCTGAGTTTTCAAATAATTGAAAGAGAAACGAAACATTTGGATTTCCAAAACCAAATATGCATTGATAGAAAACAAATACGATTCCGATGATGGCAAGCGGTAATAAAATCGCCACAAGTAAACCTGCTAATAGTTTTGCGATTCCTAGTTTTCGTTTTCCATTTTTGGAAGTTTTAATCAGTGACATCATCTTATCCTTATTTTCTTTATTGTACATAGAAGAAAATAGATAAATGAAATAAAAAGCAAACACCACTCCATAACTACTGATTGCCGCGATCGCTTGTTTCCAACTCGTCGTATCACCAGCATAAATATGGTTTTCTGCCTCAAATGAGTGGGTAATCAAATCCATTTCTACTCCAGGTCTTGCTTCTTGTGAGAGATAAATCAAATTCCCATTCTCATCATATCCCCAAGAATGATCATTCCCATTATTCTCTTTTCGCCAAGTTTCATCTAAAATATAATGGCCAAAATCGATCGACTTACGTAAAACAGCCATTTCAATTACTTGTTCATCATTTAAATCATGGTTAGAGGTTTCCAACTTATGATACTGTGCTTCTAAATTGGAGACCCATTCTTCTGTCACTTTTCCACGATACCGCTTTTGGTATTTCTGATAAGTTTTTAAATATTCGAGCGCATTCATTTCAACACCTGTCACTTCTGAAGAATGATATTCCGATAATTGACTTACGAAAGTTACCACTAGTGGCACAAAAAGAACCAATAATAATAAAATAAGATTTAATTTATTTTTAAATAACTTCTTAATCTCCGTCCATATTAGTAAAATCAAAATTCTTCACCATCCTTAAAATGATATAAATAAAGATCATTTAAATCTGGTGTTAAAGGTGTCGCATATCCAATTTTCTCATCACTTAATAAATGAAGATAGGTCTCTTCCTTTCCAACTTTGCGATTCACAATTGTATATTTTTCATAGTTGACAACATCGTCATTAGGAACCGTAAGCGCATACACTTTCCCTTCCATTTCTTTTAACAAAACTTCTGGGCGATCGTATGAAATAATGGAACCATCTTTCATAATCATAATACGATCTGCAATTTCACTAATATCACTAACGATATGAGTGGATAATATGACAATTTTATCTTGACTAATCGAACTAATCAAATTTTTAAAATTCATACGTTCTTTTGGATCAAGACCTGCGGTTGGCTCATCTAAAATAACGATTTTAGGATCATTTAAAAGGCATACCGCAATTCCTAATCGTTGATACATACCACCTGATAATGTTTTGATCTTGTGATGACGTTTTTCTTCCAGATTCACTTTATGTAACAATTTGTCGATCTCTATTTTCGCATAACTTTTCTTTAATCCTTTCAAAGTTGCCATATAATACAAAAATTCTTCCACTTTAAAATTAGGGTACATTCCTAAATGTTGTGGCATATATCCGATATCACAAAGATATTGTTCTTTTAATTTCATAATATTTTTACCATCGTAAAAAATTTCTCCACTCGTTGGTTTAATAATATCGACAATCATTCGTAATAAGGTTGTCTTACCACTACCATTCGCACCTAGTAGGGCCGTTAAACCAGGTCGCAATGTTAAAGTCACACGATCGACTGCCAATTTACTACCATATTGTTTGGTCACTTTGTTTAAATTTAATTCCATAATAGACATCCTCCCTCTTCTTCCATCTTGATGAAATATTTATGAATACTAAAGAGAAAATACATGATCGAACTAATTAAAATCACTACTGGTAAAAGAATTGAAGAAATCGCATGAAAACTTGAAATCAACAAAAAACTAATGATGTTAACGCATATAAAAATTCCTAAGAAAAGCATTTTACTATGAAAGTAAATACTAAGATGAAATAATAAAGCAAACGATAAAAAGAATGGGAAAAAGCCATAACACAAAATCGTTACAAAATCATAAGGTGTTAGAAAAAACGTGTAGAGGCTTAAAAAGAAAAGCAACACCATATGTAATAACCCAATAATCATAATTTTATATAACAGTACTTTTTCGGTCGATATCATACACGTTTTTTCGATCTCCCATGTTCCATAAGAAATATTTTGTAAAAAACTAAGAATCAAAATAAACGTCATAAGACTACTGATAAATGTTATAAAAAATAAAGCCTGATCTTTCACAATGTGATAAATTCCAAAAAGAAAGATCACACTGACTAATAATTCTAGTAATAGCCAACTTTTCTTGCCACTAAAGGTAACCATCAAAGCTTGCTTTACTTTTGATATTTCAAAACGGTCATCGATGGTTTTAGGCAAATAGGTCGCACAAAGTTCTACTAAAGATTCGATTTTCTCTCGTTTTACTTCTGGCACTGGATAATCTTTTAATTTTCGTTTCCAATTATTCATTCTTTCCACCTTCTCTCATCAATTCTTGTAATTTTCTTATTCCTAAACGCAATCTAGATTTTATCGTCGCTTCCCTACAATCTAAAATATTAGCAATTTCTTTTGCTTTTAATCCATGATAATACTTGAGAATAATGACTTCTTTTTGTTCCTCACTAAGCATTTTCAAATAATCAGATATCTCTCGTTTACGTTCTTTTGCTAGGACGATATCGATTGGTAATGGATCACTCGCTTCGACTTCTTCTATTTCTTCCTCCCGGTAACAAGTTCTAAAGTAATCGTTACATAGATTACAAGCAATTCGATACAAGTAATGTAACGTTTTCCCTTTAAATACATAATGTTCCAAACTTTTCATAAATCTGAGATACGTCTCTTGTGTAATATCAAAAGCCCGTTCCCTATCTCCTAATTTTCGGAAGACAAATGAATACACATCAAAGTAAGTTTGATAAATCAATATTTCAAGCTCATCCTTATGGCCACTCTGAATAAGCTTGATCTGTTTTCTGTCCTTCATATAGCCCTCCTACTTATATAACGTTTTTTTGTCAAAAAAGATTAATTTTTTTCTATTATATCAAAAAAAACTAGATCAAACGATCTAGTTAATATTCCATGGTAGCCTGTATGGGGCTCGAACCCATGTATATCGCCTTGAGAGGGCGACGTGTTAACCACTTCACCAACAGGCCATGATAGTGCTTTTTAAAAAGGCATTATCATTGTATCATTAAATATCTCTTTTGACAATAGTTGAAATATTTATCTTTGCTTTTTTGTAAACAAAGTAGTTTATTGCTTAGGACGATATCGTTTTGAAAGATCAACTTGTTCTAATTCTAATAATTTGATTTTATTCTCAATTCCACCCGCATAACCAGTTAAACTACCACTTACTCCCACAACACGATGACATGGAATAATGATCGAAATTGGATTATGACTAACAGCCCATCCAATTGCTTGAGCCGACATTTGCTTCTGATTATTTTGTTCTGCTACTAACTTAGCAAGACTTCCGTAAGTTGTCACTGTCCCATAGGGAATTTTTTTTAATAATTCCCAAACAGTTCTACTAAATTCACTCCCAGTTGGTTCTAACCTTAAATCTTCTATATCTGGTTTTTCACCTCTAAAATAGCGATCTAACCAATCTTTGGCTTTTATCAAAGTTTCCTCATCATCTTTGATGCAATATTCCTCTTTCAATGTACTAGCATAATACTTCTGGCCTTCTATCCAAAGACCAATTAAGCTTTCATGTTTAGAAGCAAGCAACAATGTTCCTAGTGGTGATTTATAATAACTAATAGAAATCATTTTCTCACCTTTTATTTTGATTATTGATGAATAATTGAAAACGCTTTTGAATGCGCTCAGGTCCAAGCAGTTTTAAAAGATAATATAAATTAGGAGTTTGTGTACACCCCGTAATCGCAACACGAATTACCTCACAAATATCACGCATATTACCTTTATACATTTCTGGATGTTGTTTATAGCTTTTCATATCTGCTGCATAACCAAGTTTACTAGCAAATGCCTTTAAGTGACTCATCCACTCTTCTTCACTATCTCGTACAGAATATACATCTAAATAACGAGTAAGAATTGATTGATCATATTCTTTCTTTGGATCAAGATTTTGATAAGGGTTTCCTTGAAAGAAGATTTCATCATACATATACCCATGATAACGTATCACATCAGGATAACTGGCAATATCTCTTCTAGGACGTGAAGTATTTCGTTCGATATCGAATACTTGGACACTATAATCTGGATATTTTCTAAGTAATTCCGCAAAAGAAGGATGATAAATTTCCATATAATGTAGTGTCTCATCATAAAGAGTCTCAGCTGTAATCGTACTAAAATAAATTTTGGAAATCGATTCTAATTTTTGAAGGTCAAATAGTGATCCCCCGACTGCCATTTTATCAAAAGAGAAGTTGAAATCATCAATGTCAGCATTCGGATTTTTTTGATACCACTCTTCAAAGTTACTATTCATAATCGTTGCTAAATAAAGCTTTACGGCAGGAGTTGGGATACCTGCTTCGTCATAATAAGTAATTGAACTTTCCGGATCATAACGTTTTGATAATTTACGAATTTTCGTTTCACTTTCCTTTTTCGTTAGAGGTGCTAAATGAGCATAAGTAGGAACTTTAAAATGAAGAGCCTCAAATAACTCAATATGAACAGGAACAGAAGACAACCATTCATCACCACGAATAACGTGTGTCGTGTGCATCAAGTGATCATCGATGACATGAGCAAAATGATAAGTGGGAAGACCATCTGATTTTAAAAGTACAATATCCATATCATTTTCTGGAAATTCGATCGTTCCTTTAATAGCATCCATAAATTTGATTTTACGTTCAAAACTTCCTCTTGATCTTAAACGAATGACATAAGATTCTCCCTTTTTGATTCTCTCATATATTTCTTCATTTGAAAGATGGCGACATCGTGCCCATTTTCCGTAATATCCAATTCTATCCTTTGCCTCTTCTTGTTTTTTACGAATGGCTTCTAGTTCTTTTTCTGTACAAAAACAAGGATATGCAAGACCTTCTAGAACTAAACGTTTTGCGAAAGATTGATAAATCTCCTTACGTTTTGATTGAATATAAGGAGCATATTTTCCTCCTTTGATAGGATCTTCATCTGTCTTAAAGTCATAAAGAGCCAAATCGTGTAAAATTCCTTCGATACCATTTTCAACCATACGTTTTTGATCCGTATCTTCGATACGAAGGTAAAATACTCCATGACTTTGTTTTGCAAACTGACTAGAAATAAAAGCAGCATATAAACTTCCCATGTGAACAAATCCTGTTGGGCTTGGGGCAAAACGAGTTACCATCGCGCCTTCTTCTAATTCCCTTTCTGGATATTGCTTTTCATAATCACTAAAATCTGGTATGTTGGGAAATAAAAAATTAGCTAATTCTTGATTTGACATATTCTCACTCCTACAAGAAAAAACATCTATCGTTTGATAGATAAAACTTACTAACAGTATAAAACAAATCATGATTATTTTCAAGTCGAAAGAAAAAGAAAAGGAGATATTCTCCCTTTCTGCGCGCGGTACAACTTACAACGTACTGCATGTAATTGCTTTCTTGTGCACGAACAATTACATTTTAAATATAGTATAAAACTGGTTATTTGTCAACTGGTTATATACAATTTGCAAATAAAAACCCTTAATAAATAAGGGGTTATTTCTAATTGGCTGCCTCAGTTAGATTCGAACTAACGAAATGTCGGAGTCAGAGTCCGATGCCTTACCGCTTGGCTATGAGGCAATACCTATTAAAATTATACAACGAATTAGCAGAAAAGAAAAGCTTTTTTTATTTCAAAATAAAACCTTGCTCAATCAGAGCATCTTCCAAGTATTCGCCTTTTTTTAGCAAAATCTTTTTTTCTTTGCGTTTCATAAATTGCTCGATTCTTCTATCCCACTCGCGATCTGCTCGGATAATAAAGTTCTCATCTTGGCCACGTTTTTGAAAATTATTTAAAAATTCTTCTTTTCTTGACTTATCAGGTAAAGCAATCCAAAAAGGAATCTTCAACTTTTCGAAATATTCCATTAGTGTGGGATCAGTAAATACCAACACCAAATCATACTCTTGACGAAGTTTTTGAATTTTATTGATATAATTCATTGGCCACTCCGGATTAGGAATTTTACCTTCTTTGATATTTTTGCGTAGCTCACGATCCATCGTATAAGCATTTGGATCAGTAAAAATAAAACGATAAAGGGACTGCCCAATTTCCGCAACATTTTGATACTTCTTACCAAGTGTTGTTTTCCCTACTCCCGAAAATCCACAAATAATTTGACCTAATTGCTGTTTTTTTGATTCCATATCAAGACCCACCTCTATACTTCCCAAAGATATTCTTTTAGGTTCACTTTCGCATTTCTTACGATAATTCCTTCTTGTTCTAGTAGTGATTGTTGTTCTGTCCATCCATTCAATAACTTTCCACTACTATTTAACACTTTAAAACAAGGATAATCTCCGTAAAGTCCAGCATACTTGAGAGCTTTTCCAACCATGCGTGCGTTCTGCGCTCGCCCCATCAACTTGGCAATCTGTCCATAAGTTGTTACTTTCCCATAGGGAATTTCCATGATAATTTCATATACTTCTAAAAAGAATGCTTCTGTATCCATAATATCACCTATTTCTATATCATTAAGATTCACGAACCATCACTTTATCATCCTCTTCTAAATGACCGATTAAAAGAGAGGATTCAGGATCATGCTCGTGATAATTAGAAATTACTTGTTCTTCATCATAATTCGCGTAACAATAACGGCAAAAATGTGGACACGTATTATAGACACCAAGATCGACCGTTTGCACACAACCACAATTACTTCGATTGTGATTCTTACGGAATCCCTTTGTTTTACCAGTCAAATGATAAACCGTTTCCAAATCGATACAACCACCCTTACGAAATCCGTACTGTGTTAAGTCATATGGCTCTGCACATGTTTGAATAGGAATCGCGAAAGAAGAGGCAACCCTACTGAAGACTTCTGCTAAAGTTTCGATTTCCTTTTGACTAAGTGGTTTGATTTCTAATTCTCGTTCATGTTTTCGCGTATTCTTTTTAAAATCGATAAAACTGATGATCACTCTGGAAATATCGTCTTTGATTGCTTCCAAAAGACGTCGAAACATCGCCTCATGATAGGAAATAGTATATTTTGCATTGATAAAAATAGGATCATAACGCAACATAACACGATCTTTTCCATATTTAGAAGCCAAAAAATGAAATGCCTTGATCATATTTCCCTTCCCTATCACACGTGGTTCTGTTTCTTTCGTATAAGGCGTTAACGTAATCTGAAACAAAAGTGAATAATCTTTTAACTCTTCTAAGTATGGGAAAAGAGGAATAGGGTTTTTCGTACAAAAAACAATAAGATCGACATGATTCGAATCAAGAGGAATACGACTAACTTGCCTCGGATAAAACGGATTTCTCACATCCGCATAACCATCCCGAATTCGATTGATGAACCATTTACTATAAAAAGCAGCAATATCCGTTCTACCACTCACATTAATAATCATATTCCCCCCTCCTTCTTAAAACATTATAAAATCCATTTGGGATAACGCTTTTTGAGTCTCAATATCAAAGTGGATAACAAATGAGTGATCACCAAAAGAGCAATCAATTTGATAATCGTATATTCTTTAAAAAATAACGGGAAACACAAATCTAGTAACACGATTACCATCGGATGTAACAAATAATAATATTTGGATAAATTGCGAAGTTTACGTGCCAGAGCATGAGAACATAAAGGACCAATATATAGTAAACTTAAAAATAAATAGTAAACTAACGGAACACAAGATAATAAGATATTACTATTTAAGCGATGCGTCAACTGTAATAAAATTCCTTCGATAACAAGCAAATAAACGGATAATAATAATTTTAGAAAACTATAGCTCCGGAAAGGATCTTTCTTTTTGCCAACATGATAACCGAGAACGACATAAAACAAACCGAAGAAAAGAAAATTACGGGTCGTAAAGAAAATCTTAAAATAATAAGACAGAAGCGATTGAAAACTAGAGGGTAACATACCAAAATAGGTTTCGGTTGCCCCAAATAAAAGTAAAACAAATGAGATTCCTAATAATATTTTATAAGAGAATTTTTCTTTCCATTTTTTAAGTACAATCAAAGATAAAAATAAAGCGGGAAAATACCAAAGATGATAGAAAGTTCCTGTATAAATAAGTGCGATGATTAACACGATAGGAATGAAGAAGATCGATAAAAGTCCTAATAAATAAGGAGATATCGATAATGATCCGACAAATTGCCATGCGATATCAAAATAATCCCTAGCCCAAATAAGAAGAACCGGAATATAGAGAAAACTCCAAAATAGATAGAAAGGAAGCATCGATTTGATATATTGATTAATATAACCTGGATTATCTACTTCTTTTTTGGCCACAAAATAGCCTGTAATCAAGAAAAAAATAGGTACGCAAGTTCTACTTACAATATTGTTAAAAGCAAGATCAAGCCCATCAGAAACACCTAAAAAAGGACGTAAATGTAAAACGATGATAATGATCGATGAAATATAACGCAACAAATCAAGATTATCATAATAAAGAATTCCTTTTTCATGATGAGCCATACTTCTTTTTTCAATATAAGTAATCGATACAGTTGCTACAATCGTAAAAAAGAAAATAGCCGATATGGAACCGAGTCCATTTTCCACTTGAAACACATTGACAGCCCTCAAAAAAAGAAACATCAAAAAACAAACAATTCCAATCATATAACTCTTCCGAATCCAAGGAAGTAGTTCTTTTTTCTCTTTCGCATCGCGACTGAAGTACCATCCAGTTAAACCAATCAGTAATGCAATATTGATGAGAAGAACTGTATCTTGAATATTCAAAAGATGAATTTCACGTAACAAATATAATCCTAAAAAAACAATCACCGCAAGAATCCAGCCATTTATTCGCCTCATACTACTCAACTCTCTCGTACTCTTATTTTACATCAAAACACACATTTTTAAAAGCATAAGTAATAAGAAATTGATCATTCAACATGAGAAGCTAAAAAAATAGACGTTTAAGTCTATTTATTCTACTACTTTCGATAATAATTCTTCATATTCCTTTTGAAAACGATTATCATCAAACATGATATTTTCCTCTGATAGTTGCCAATGATCCGCATTCTCGATCAAAAAGTCAATTACCGTTTCCGAATTCGTCAAAATGGCAATCATATCATTCATATTCTGCTCCAACATTTCATCGGTCTCATCACGATTGATATCACCAATCAGCTCTCGCTTATAAAAATCGATATAGTAATCATCTAATCCTTTTCCCTCAATATAGGACATTGCTTTTTCCTCAGTTAAGAATTCGCGATACTGCTCTTTACACATTTCCAACTCATCTTTCGTATTGGCAATATATTGTTTTGTTTCAATAAAATCTTTACCATCTTCGATATAATTCTCGATCGTGAGTAAACTCGTCATCTGTTCATCATCTAACAGTAGAATGATTTGGGCGATATTGTTAAGACCATCTCGTAAATAAGCCTTACAAGCCTTCTCAACAACTGCATAATCACCTTTGGTGATCGTTCTTGACAAATACTGATCGATTTTTTGCATATCGATATCGTCAGAATTAGCTAATTGTGACAATTCTTCCATTTCTTTTCTCAATTTGCTCTCTTGATTCATATCAAAAATAACATAATAACCAACTAAAACCAAAAACAAAGCAACTAGGATCGCAATTCCTATTAATAGTTTCTTTTTCATACTCTCTCCTCCACGATTCTTCCTATTCATCTTTAAATAATTTGACAATGAGCGGTTTTAATAATTCCATTAAAAGAAAAGCAACTACGTTAACCATTGCAATAAATACAAATTGTGATACCTGAATAGTA
>CALVJD010000040.1 GCA_944332005.1 uncultured Bacilli bacterium | reverse complement strand
ATGATTCAAGTTAATACGTTTGGAACCGAAAAAATTCCTGTTGAAATGATTCAAAAAATCATTGAGGAACATTTTGATTTTCGTCCAAAACACATGATTGAAGAATTAAAATTAAAAGAAATTTCTTATTTTCCTCTGGCAAGTTATGGACATTTTGGAAGAAATGATCAAACTCTTTCTTATGAAAAATGTGACAAAGTAAAACCGATTCAAGAAACGCTTAAAAAAGAGCAAATTTCTCTTTAAAAAAGTAGAAATTTGGCGATCGAAAAAAAATTCTATTTGTGTCGAACTGGTATAAATATCATTTTTCTTGTGCTAAATTGAATAGCAAGAGGAGGAATTTTTATGAATACAGAATTGACCAAGATAGTATTGGAACATGAAAAACTTCTTTATTCGATCATCCATAAATATTTTCCTAATTATCCAAATAAAGAAGATTTATTGCAAGTAGGCAGTATTGGATTATTGAAGGCTTATCAGAATTTTGACCCAACCAAAGGTGCTAAACTAACAACTTATGCTTATCCGTATATTTATGGTGAGATGAAAAAATATGTGCGTGAAGATCGAGGAATAAAAGTAAGTCGAGAATTATCCATTTTAAACTTGAAACTGGATCGTGTAAGTTTAATGCTTTCACAATCACTTCACCGAGAACCGACCGTATTGGAACTGGCACA
This sequence comes from uncultured Bacilli bacterium, assembly GCA_944332005.1. Lineage (GTDB taxonomy): Bacteria > Bacillota_I > Bacilli_A > RF39 > UBA660 > CALVRE01. The sequence continues at coordinate 2,717 of CALVJD010000040.1, read as the reverse complement.
ATATTTAGGTGTTACGGAATTCGACATTATGGAAGCAAGAACTGCCACTAGTCCTATTCATAGTATTGATGAGTCGATCAATCAAGATGGAAAAGAAATGACTCTTCATGATACGATTGCTGATACGACTCATCGTGCTGATATTGATTTACTTCTCACACTACGTAGCGAATTAAAAAAATTATCATTAAACGAGCAACAATTAATCGAACGTCGTTACATGGAAGATATGACACAAATGGAAACAGCTAAAAGTATGGGAATGACACAAGTGCAAGTATCTCGTAGTGAAAATAAAGTTTTATCAAAATTACGTACTAGAATGATGAGTTAGTTGACAATTTTATGAAAAACAGTTAGAATGGAAATATATAACAAAGCGATGACGTGGGATGGAAACCAAAGAGCGATTACGAAAAGATGATTCTTCTGGAATAAGTAAGGTGGAACCGCGGGATAGCTCGTCCTTACGATTTATTCCAGATTTTTTTGTATTGAGAAAGTTGGTTCAATATCTTGTTTTATCAACTTATTACCCAAAGTTTCGCTTGTTAAAATTAGAATATTATTTTTATAAAAAAGAAAGTAGGGATGATGATGGAAAAGTTGACACTTGAAAAGTTAGTGAATTTGTGTAAACAATATGGATTTATTTTTCAAGGTAGTGAGATTTACGGTGGGCTTGCCAATACTTGGGATTACGGACCATTAGGAGTAGAATTAAAAAATAATATTAAAAAAGCATGGATTAAAAAATTTATTCAAGAAAGTATTTATAATGTTGGTATGGACTCGGCTATTTTAATGAATCCAAAAGTATGGGAAGCAAGTGGCCACTTGAAAACGTTTAATGATCCCCTAATCGATTGTAGACATTGCAAGACTAGACATCGAGCTGACAAATTAATTTCTGATTTTACCAAAGGTAAAGTTGAAGCAGATGGTTGGACAAACGAGCAAATGATGGATTATATTAGAGAAAATCACATCGTATGTCCAAACTGTGGGAAGTTGGATTATACTGACATTCGTCAATTTAACTTGATGTTCAAAACATTTCAAGGTGTAACTGAAGATGCCAAGAGTACAATTTATTTGCGCCCTGAAACAGCACAAGGTATATTTACTAATTTCCTGAATGTTCAACGAAGCATGCGTTTAAAATTACCATTTGGAATTGGACAGGTAGGAAAGAGTTTTCGTAATGAAATTACGCCAGGAAATTTTATTTTCCGCATTCGTGAATTTGAACAAATGGAATTAGAATTTTTCTGCAAACCGGGAACTGAATTAGAATGGTTTACTTATTGGAAAGAATATTGCGTTAATTGGCTTCGTGAATTAGGAATAAAAGAAGCGAATCTTCGCTTACGCGATCATGAAAAAGAAGAGTTAAGTTTTTATAGCAATGCTACGACAGATATCGAATATCAATTCCCATTTGGATTTGGTGAATTATGGGGAATTGCTAGTCGTACCGATTATGACTTGACTCAACATGAAAAATATTCTGGTGTTAGCATGGCCTATCTTGATTCAGAGACAAATGAAAAATATATTCCTTATGTAATCGAACCATCATTAGGTGCGGATCGTGTAACATTAGCTTTTTTATCTGATGCATATGAACAAGAAGAATTAGAAAATGGTGACACAAGGGAAGTAATGCATTTTCATCCTTTTTTAGCACCTTATAAAGTGGCTGTATTACCACTTGTAAAGAAATTTCATAGTGAAAAGGCAAAGGAAGTATATCAAATTTTATGTAAATATTTTATGACTGCTTATGATGAATCAGGAAATATTGGAAAACGTTATCGTAGACAAGATATTATTGGAACTCCTATGTGTATTACGATCGATGACGAAACAATACAGCATAATACCGTGACAATACGTGATCGAGATACGATGGAACAAATTACACTTCCATTAGATCAAATTGTAGAATATATAACAAAACAAATTGCATTTTAGAACAGGTTCACATCATTTGATGTGAATCTTTTTTATTGATTATAAACGTAGGAAGGAATTGAGCTTAAATTTAGATATGAGAAGATTTTTGGGATAATGGTTGTTGCTGAAATTATTTTTTTTCATATTCTACAAATAGGAGGAGAGGATAAAATGGATGATATTTATCAAAGAGCACTTTGTAAAGTAGAAAATGGTAAAAAATGTAGACCTAACTGTTATATTGTTGTAGGTTTAACAGGGCCAACTGGGGCAACCGGACCGACTGGAGCAACGGGACCGACTGGAGCAACAGGACCAACTGGGGCAACCGGACCAACTGGAGCAATTGCCCCAACAGAAGCGTTAACGGCAGTAGATCCAGCTCCACAACCAAGTGCGGCTAATCAGCCATTAACATTTCAAAACAATGTCGTTTTAGTAGGAGATTCTATTTCTCATGATACAAATTCATCGGACTTATTAATTTCGAATAATGGCATATATCAAGTTCTTTTTAACGGTAGTGTTGGTCCATTGTCCACTACTGCTTTACCTGCTTCAGTTACCATTTATTTGACTGAGAATGGTTCCATCAGTAATGTTGGTGTAGCAAGAAGTGTATTTAATGAGACAGATGTTAATACAATTTCTTTTCAAGGACTTTTAAATGTTACTGATGCACCAGTTACATTAAATGTATTAGTAGAAAATTCTGGATTTATATTTAGTGATGTTACCATAACAATTATTAAAATAGG
>CALVJD010000039.1 GCA_944332005.1 uncultured Bacilli bacterium | reverse complement strand
CAATATACAAAATTACGATAGTAAATATTTTGATGTTTATTTAAGCAATAGTACTCAAACAACTTACCAAAATCGCATTTTAGGAGATGCGACGGGAGAGATGGGACCATTTGTGACCTTTGCAGATAGTGATGGAACGTCAAGACCACATAATCAGTGGTATTCCGACGCTTCTCTTTTTGTGCACTCGTCCTATCCTTGGTTTCATCGAGGCGGCGATCGCAACAATGGTGTACTCGCAGGCCAGTTCTACTTCCTTCGCTACACTGGGACGTCTGACAGCTACGCTTCGTTTCGCCTCGTGCTTACACCCTAAATGATATTTGAATAAAAAACACAAGTTTTTACACTTGCGTTTTTATTTTTATTTTTTTGCTTTTCTTTTCATTAGTTCGCCCTAATAAATAATCAGTACTTACTCCATAAAAATCAGCTAATAGACACAATAAGCGAATTGGGATTTCTCTTTGACCTAATTCGTATTTAGAGTAACAGGTTTGACTACAATTTAATACTTGTGCGATTTCTTGTTGGGTTAAATCACAATCTTCCCTTAACCCTTTCATACGATTTGTGTATTCCATTTGCATCACCTCTACAAACATTTTAATATAATCCACATTGTCATATAGCAAATAAGCCCATAATGGGCTAAATGAATTTTCAAAAACTTTACATTGGTCTGAAAGTTGCCATTTTTATTCTAAAAAGGCTTTTATCAGCATATCATGTAACGGGTGATTATATGGAAGAATATAATATCGGTGATTTAGTTACAAGGAATTCTTATCACAATGATACGGTCTTTACTATTATTGATATCAAAGATAATGTTGTTTATTTAAAAGGGCAGAATATTCGACTTTATGCAGATGCACCAATAGAAGATTTGAAACCATTTCAGGAAGATGATCATGATATCGAAGAAGAGCAACCTTTTTTAGAGAGAATTAAACCAGAACTTCCTAGTGAAAGAAATGATTATTTTTATTTGCCTGGGAAGATTTTACATATCGATGGAGATGAGGACTATTTAAATCGATGTTTAAACTATTATGAAGAAAGCAATATTTGGGCGATTGGGATTCAAGAAAAAGAAGAAGAAATTCCATATCGTATTCGTGATCTATTGGAGGAATATAATCCGAATATCGTGGTGATTACGGGGCATGATGCATTTTATCGAAAAAAAGGTAATATTAATGATCTTTATTCTTATAAGAATAGTGTTAATTTTGTCAATGCTGTAAAAGAAGCGAGAAAATATGAGAAGAGTCATGAAAAGTTAATTATTATTGCGGGGGCTTGTCAATCTGATTATGAGGAACTGATAAGAGCGGGTGCGAATTTTGCTTCGAGTCCGAAAAGGATCAATATTCATGCTCTTGATCCAGCTATTATTGCATCTCGTATTAGTCTTTTAGATATTTCAGAAGATATTGATTTAAAGGGACTACTTGAAAAAACAAAGTATGGTAAAGATGGAATGGGAGGTATTAAAACAAAGGGAACTATGTATATCGGTTATCCGAGATAGGAGGAATTATGACGATTGAACAAGTGAAGTATGAACTTAAAAATCATATTGGTGATGATGTTACAATCAAATATCACTTAGGAAGAAATAAATATGAGCAATATCGTGTGACGATTAAAGAGTTATATAATTATGTTTTTTTGGTGGAAATGAAAAATGAATATACGAAAGAAATAAAGTCTTTTTCTTATTCTGATATTATTACTAAAACGATTCATATTGATTATTAACAATATTTTTAATTGCGTATTGCATTTAAAAGAAAAGTATTATATAATGAAGACGTATAAATATATACTGAAGGGAGAGATTTACTTGAAAATAACATCAGTAAATGTACGTAGAGTAGACAAAGAAGATTCTAGAATGAAAGGTATCGCTTCAGTTCTATTAGATGACTGTTTTGCAGTTCATGATATTAGAATCATTGAAGGTGACAATGGATTATTCATTGCTATGCCAAGTCGTAAGACTGCAACTGGTGGATATCGTGATATTGCACATCCAATCAATTCAGAAGTAAGAGCAATGTTCCAAGATGCAATCTTGAATGCTTATGAAAAAGAATTAGAAAATCCTACGGTTACGGTAGAAGAATAAACTCGTATGAGTTTTTTTCTTGGGTTGGGAGGAAAAGATGGTACATATTATCTTGGTACGTCATGCTCAAAGTATGGCCAATTTAGAGGGACGATGGAGTGGTGCGACAGAAGAAGAATTATCGCGACTTGGATATGAACAAACGACGATCCTTACTGAGCGCCTCCGTTCTGTTAAAATCGATCGTATTTATTCAAGTCCTATGAAACGAACCAGAGAGACTATTTTTCCTGTGGCCCTTTCTCATGGTTTAGAGCCAATCATTTGTGATGATTTGCGCGAAGCTAATTATGGTGTTTTTGATGGATTGACAGATGCGGAAATGCAAAGAAAGTACCCAGATCTTTATCGAGTTCGTAAAGAATATTTAAATCGTAATATTATTCCGGGGCAAGAACCATATATAGAGGTTCAAAAAAGAGTGGTTGCTTGTATTACCAAAATAGCACGTGAAAACGATGGCAAAACAATTTTAATCTCTTCCCATTATGATGCCATTCGCTCTTTTTTATGTTTTATTTTAAATATTCCTTTTCGTGATTTTCCTAAATATGTCAATCTTTACAACATTGCCATTAACGAAGTGATGTTTGATCCTAGGAATAACACTTTTAAAATCATTCAGCTTTCCCATTAATTTTTGCTGAATGATTTTTTTGTTCTAAATAATGGGACATGTTCATATGTTATTACTAATAGGAGGGCTATATATGGATAAAGATACGACGATATCATCGCTTAATCATAATATTACGATGACTGATCGAAAAAATATTACGATTACGGGAGTAAAGAAAATTGATAGTTTTGATAATGAAGAATTTTTAATGGACACTAGTATGGGTTATATTATTATTAAAGGAGAAGGATTGGAAATTATTAAACTAGATACTTTTCAAGGAACGGTTTCAATCAAAGGAAAAGTAAATAGTTTGGAATATGTAGAAAGTGGTAAAAAAGAAAAAGAGGATGGAGTATTTAGTAAGTTATTTAAATGATGAATTTAAAAACACAGATGATTGTCATTCTCTTTTCTTTTTTCTATGGAATATTCTTTTCCTTTTTAGTAGAAGTGAATCAAAGATGGTTATATCAGTCAAAAAGATGGGTAAGGTATCTGATTACTTGCCTATTTGTTTTCGTCAATGTTTTGTTTTTCTTTTGGATATTACAGAAAATTAACTATGGAATTATTCATATTTATTCTTTTTTACTGATCATAGGTGGTTATGTCCTAGAAACGGCTTTTCATAAAAGAATTGCCAAACATTTTAAAAAATGATATACTTACTATGCTAGGATGGTGAGTTTATGAAAAAAAAGGTCAGTCGCGCATCAAAGCGACGTTTGCTTATTTTTGGTACGATTTCTTGTCTTTTAATGGGGTATTTTTTCGTAAGCTTAACCACATATGCCTTTTCTATTGCCAGGTTACAGAAAGAGCAGAGTGAATTAGAAGAGAAGTTGTTATCTTTAAAAGAAGAAGAACAAAATTTAAAAACAGAAATTCAAAAGTTACAGGATCCTGAATATATTGCACGGTATGCGAGAGAGAACTATCTTTATTCCAAAGATGGAGAATATATTATAAAAATTGAAAAAGATGAAGAAGAAGAGGAAACAACATCGAGAGAGGATCAATATTATTATTATATTATTGGTGGCATTGGAGTGATAGTCATTGGTATGATCATTTATGTTGTCCGTAAAGCGAGAAGATAATGTCTTCTTTTTTTTATACATAAAAAAGGTAAGAAATCATTCTTACCTTAAACACTAGGTTCTTTGATGATAATCGTTCGAACAAAGGACTCTGTATAGGTTTTATATGTGACTTTATAGGTGATGGTATAAGTATCTACCTTTGTAAAGTCAATTTCTTCTACTTCTTTGTTATCAGATTTACGAACGATGGTTTCTTCGATTGTTGCTTTATCTGTAACATCAATTAAGTTATCTAGTACCGTCACACCTGGATCTTCATAAGCGGGATCACCGATGGTGAAGTTGATGGTTTTACTGCCATTTAATTCACCAGTTATGATCGCATCGGTTTCTGAGAAACGATACGTTGTCTCACTGCCACTACTTTCTGCTTTTAAAATCGTATAAGTAGCTTTTACTACATAAGTGATAGATTCACTTGTCGAAGTAATGTTGTGTTCGAATGTTGTATCCTTTGTAAATCCAAGTAGTTCTAATGATCCATCACTATGCTTACGATAAACGTTATAACCAACTTCTCCTAATACACTTCTATTATAACTCATATAACTATTGATAAATTTATTACGTTCTGTTTCATCACCAAACAGACTATTTCCAAGACTTTCTGCATTTACTTGATCGAGTCCCCAAGGAGTTGCAACGGCATCCCAACTAAGAGTCATAACGCCATTTTCGAATGTTGCATCAACTGCTTTGACATCATCTGGAGCAGCAAAGCGTTTTGATGTTTCAGTTGGTTCAGTACCTTTCTTGAAAAGTTCGGTAATTTTCTTATCTTCTGGAGTATTTTCACTTGCTAATTGAGCAGGGTAGGTCTCGGTTTCGATTTCTACTTCTACAACACCATCTGGTTTTGTGAACGTAACACCTGCCTCCCAGAAGCCTTTGGCAACTTGTTGGAAGAGCCTACGATGGGCTGTTGTATTAGTGGTACTAGTATATTCTGGTATTGCTTCTTTATATCCATACCATAAGGAAATTGCATATTCGGCATTAATACCAGTGATCCATAGATCATTTACGGCATTGGAAGGGTAACCCATATCTTGAATCTTAGCTGCGTCATAATTCGATGTACCACTCTTAGCACCATACTGAGCACCATTGATATTAGACCAACGACTAAGTCCGTATTGACCACTATCGATCAACATATCTGCTACCATATAAGCTGTTTCTTCAGACATAGCACGTTTCTTTTGACCTTTATATTCCCAAACTTCACCAGTATCACGATAAACCACTTTCGATACACTATATGGTTCATTATAATATCCACCATTAGCAAAAGCAGAGTAAGCAGCCGCCATCGAAAGTGGTGATTCACCATTGTATCCACCTAAAGCATGTGCTTCATGAACGATATTACCTTCTAATTCAGGAGATAGACCTAAATTGGTAACAAACGTTTTGATATCACTATTTTTAACACTCTGGAAGGCTTTTAATGCCGGTATATTACGAGAGACGCGGAGTGCTTCACGCATGGTCCTGAATCCTTCGTAATTACGATTCCAGTTTTGAATGACTGTTCCATCAGAATAAGCATGAGGTTCATCTGTGAATGGTGTATAAGTTGACCAATTATTATATTCGATACCAGGGCCATAATCATAAAGTGGTTTTGCGGTTGATCCGATTTGACGTTTGGTCATAGTAGCATAATTATATTGTAATTTCTTACCAGTACGATTTGCACCAACGGCGACGATCGCACCTGTATCGACATCTAATACCATGATACCAGCTTGCACCGCATCATTTTCCCATGTCCAAGTATTTCCACTCATAATATTATCTAGATATGCTTGTTTTTCCATGTCCATCGTAGAGTAGATTTCAAGTGGTGTCGTATATGGATCGACTCCTAAGCGATCTTTTACTTCTTCTACAACGGTATCGATAAATCCTTGGTAAGTTGTTGTTTCTTCGTGTTCTACTAATAAATCTTCGACGGTTAATTTACTAGCAATGGCTCTTTCTTCTGAAGTAATATAACCATGACGTTCCATCAAATAGAGAACCGTTTGTCTTCGCGCTTCAGCACCTTCTGGATTGACATATGGGTCTAGATAAGTAGGAGCATTGAATAATCCAGCAATCATAGCAGCTTCTGCTAAATTAAGATCTTTTGCACTTTTTCCAAAATAAGTGAGAGAAGCTTGTTCAACTCCGTAAGCACCTCCACCTAGATAGTTGGAATTGACATAAAATTCAATAATTTCTTTTTTGGTATATTTCTTTTCAACTTTAAAGATGGCCATGTAGATATCGGTAAATTTACGAACGATACCTTCCCAACCTTGAGAAGTAGTAGAAGTATAAGTGTTTTTTACAACTTGCATGGTCAAAGTGGAAGCTCCACCAGCATTGGAATTACCTAATAGTTGTTTAAATGAGGCAACCAAGAAACGTGGTAAGTCGAATCCATTATGTTGGAAGAAACGAGAATCTTCAGTTGCGACGATGGCATCCACTAATACTTCCGGTAATTGTTCATAAGAGATATTCTCACGTTTTTCTGTTCCTAGTTTCGCATAGATTGTACCATCTGTATCGTATATGATGGTCGATTCTTTTTGGTAAAGTAAGTCCGGATCAAATTCCGGGGCATTCTTGACGATCATATAGAAGAACATACAAACAGCAATGAGTCCTATGATACATAAACTGAAAATACCAATCCAGAAATATTTCCATCTCTTTTTCTTCTCCGATTTGGTTAGTTTACGTTTTTTCTTACCTGTTATTTTACGATAAATAGCAGGGATGCATAGTAATAGATCAACGGTACCAACGATGAGAATGGCTTTCATCCATCCGATTGCAAGTCTTCCCACTAATACGGCGATTATGCTTAAAATGGCAATCGCAATTGTCTGTGGATGTTCCCTGATCCATTTTTTAACTTTTTTTAAACTAAATTTCTTCATCTTTTTTTCCTCCAAAATATATTTTATCAATCATTTCTAAATAATCAATTCTTGGTTGAAAGTTATCCTTGAGTAGATATCCTTCTTTTCTAAAATAAGAAATAGGGATTGATTTTCGTGTCTCATGATGCAAAAAATTCATTAGTTTTGGTCCATCTAAAAAGTAAGTTTCATTAATCGTTGTAAAACGAACGATGACAAATCCAATTCCGCCATGTTCCATAATTTTCTTCAAATGTCTAATTTGATGTTCATGAATATTACGTAGTGGAAAGTATGTTTTGATTGTCGTCTCTTTCGCTTCAAAATCGATATAACGCCCACGATAAACACCATTATAATCGGTAGTGGAAGGAGTTCTAAAATATCCTTCTTTGATAACCGCATCGACGCGAGAATGATAATCGACTTTCGAGATGGTAATCGGAGTAGGTTTTTTATGAATAACAGCTTTATCATGTAACAAGTAGTATTCATTGGTTACATTGATATCGCTCTCTAATCCCATTCCTCGATTTCCATAGGTTATATTATTATGTCTTCCTTGTTTTACACCAGTTGGATAGTTCACAATATCACCTTAATACATTATACTATATTTTTCTAAATTTTAAAAGTTAAAAGTAAGGAAAGATTGGTTTCTAGAGAAAAGGTCATTTGATCGATACCTGGGAAGGTCTTTTATGATATGCTTTTTCCGTTTTTTTGACAAATAAATGTTGGTGATGTTATAATGAAAAAAACAAGGATGGTGTCATATGAAAATAACGAGTGTTAATTTGGCCGTTAGTGCAGTTAGACGCAGTCAATATCCGACGGATAATAAACCTGAATTTTTATTAGTAGGAAGAAGCAATGTTGGAAAAAGTAGCTTCATCAACACGATTATCAGCCGAAAAAATTATGCTAGGACATCTTCCAATCCTGGAAAAACACAAACAATCAATTTTTATCTAGTCAACGATACTTTTTATTTAGTGGATGCACCAGGTTATGGATTCGCTAATTTAAGTAAAGCAAAAAGAAAAAAGTTTGGTCTTATGATGGAAGATTATATGACGAATCGCCCTAATTTAAAGCAAGTGTTTATGTTGATCGATTTTCGTCATAAACCGACTAGTGACGACATTATGATGTATAATTTTTTGAAATATTATAATATTCCTGTAACGATCGTTGCTACCAAGGCTGATAAAGTAGGTGTTACGCTACATCAAAAACATCGCAATCAGATTCTCGATGAACTTGAACTTGTCGTCGGCAATGATTTTGTCGTATTCTCCAATGTTACGAAAATGGGTAAAGACGAGATTCATGAAAAAATCGAAAGAGTTTGTTAATTCAATCTCATAAATGATAAAGTCACATACAATACTTTAGGTGATACGATGAAAGTATTGAAAAACGACTATCATCATTATGAGATTTTTTTGAACCATTATGATATCGATCATTTTGATGTTTTACAGAAACAAGAGTTAGAGGATTATTTAAAGTCGATCTTTTTGAGATTGAAAAAAGACTATCGCATGACGATCAATGGCTATTATGAAATCGATGCTTATTATGATAATAGTTATGGTATGATTTTAAATATGAAAAAAGAGGATATTGACTATTATGAACTTTCTTTTAATCAAATTGATATGCGGATTACGCTTGACCATAATTGCCGCTTTCTTTATCTTTTTGAAGATTGTTTTGAAATACCTCAACAGTTAAAGAAAAAAGGAATTTGTTATTTTTATCACAATCAATGTTATTTTTTACCTCAAGTAGAACTTACGGAATTAGAAATTGGAGCATTGTTAGAAAAAAGTGTGTTAGTTTATCAAGATACGGATATGATTATTAGTAGTGGTAAAGTTTTTCAGACTACTTAAAAGATTGTCACGGATGTTATAGGAAATAAAAATATTCTCATTTTTCTTTAGTTAAAAAGAAATATATGCTATAATAATTGAGAAATTGAGGTGGATATTATGAAGAAGCCAGTTGTCGCACTAGTTGGTCGACCTAATGTGGGGAAATCGACTATTTTTAATCGTTTAGTAGGAAAAAAGATTGCCATTATCGAAGATACTCCAGGAGTTACGAGGGATCGTGTATATGGTAGTGTAACATTTAGAGATTATCATTTTCACTTGATTGATACGGGGGGTATCGATCTTGGTAACGATGCGTTCAACGAAGAAATAAAAATGCAGGCAGAAATTGCGATTGAAGAAGCGGATGTCGTCGTTTTCGTCGTCGATGCGAAAGAGGGCCTTACAAGTAATGACTTGGTTGTACGTGATATGCTAATAAAGGCAAATAAGAAAGTCGTTGTGGCAATGAATAAAATGGATAGTAAGGAAAGTCGTGAACATCTATATGATTTTTATGAATTAGGCTTTGAAGATTATATCAATGTTTCGGGAGAACAAAATGAGGGAATTTATGATTTATTGGAGCAAATTACCCGTGATTTCCCTAAAATAGAAGAAGAATATGATGAAAATATATTGAAATTTTGCGTGATTGGAAGACCGAATGTTGGAAAAAGTAGTTTGGTTAATGCGATTATAGGAGAGAATAAAGTGATTGTCAGTGATGTTGCGGGTACGACTCGTGATGCGATTGACACACCATTTACTTATCATGGACAAGAATGTGTCGTGATCGATACAGCGGGGATGCGTAAACGTGGTAAAGTCTATGAGAATATTGAAAAATATAGCTTGCTGCGCTCTTTAAAGGCTATTGATCGTTCTGATGTATGTGTTATTGTGATCAATGCTGAAGAAGGAATTATTGAACATGATAAACATATTGCTGGTTATGCTTTAGAAGCTGGTAAGGCGGTTGTGATTGTTGTTAATAAATGGGATGTTATCGAAGATAAAGACGAGGCTATGAAAAAGTGGAAGAATGATATTCGTGCTCATTTTCAATTTATGACTTATGCACCGATTGTCTTTTTATCTGCTAAGACAACAAAGCGTATTCATACTTTGATGCCTGAAATTTTACGTGTTTATGAGAATAGTAAACGTGAAATTAAAACAAATGTATTAAACGATGTAATAACAGATGCATATGCGCTGAATCTACCTCCAACTTATAAAGGAAAGCGTTTAAAAATTTATTTTTCGAAACAAGTAGGGATCAAACCTCCAACGTTTCATATTCAAGTGAATAGTAAAGGATTAATTCATTTCTCTTACGAACGATACTTGGAAAATAAATTGCGTGAATCCTTTGATTTTGAAGGAACACCGATCGTTTTGCAATTTAAAAATAAAGGAGAAGAAGAACTATAACCTTTTTCAGACTGTTGACAAAGTAAATGTTGTTAATAGTCTTTTTTTGATAACTCTTTTTTCTCAAATTCATACACTAAGAGTAGGAGGGTTTAAGATGTTTAATTTTAGTGACCATTTTTTTAATAAAATAGAAAAGAAAACCAATGTAGGAAAGGATACGATTATGGACTTGGCTAAGAAGTTACAGCAAAATGATTTAAAAAATGAAGGAACACTTCGTGAAGTGATTCAAGAATTAGGAAAGATGACTGGAAAAGAGGTTTCAAAAGAAAAAGAAGATAAAATTGTAGCAGCTATTGTCAATGATAAGGTTCCAAAAAATATTGATAAAATGTTTTAGAACTCTTGTTTTTAAAATTTTCTTTTAGTACAATAATGACAAGGTGGGGTAAATGACAAACGATGAAAAATATGTAATGGATATGTTAGATGAAGAAATTGATTATATGGAAAAATTATGTCCGGGATCTTTTTCTATGACAATCGCACAATATGATGCGTTAAGTATAGCTGGAACTTATCAAATATATGTGTATGTTGATAATGAAGTTTTAAAAGATCGAGTGATTTATATTTTTCATGATCAAACTTGTCTGCATGAAATAGAACTTATAAGAAAGCAATTTTTTCAAAAATATGGTTTTCAACTTCATGATTCTTCGATTGTAAATAGTTATTGTTTTCATCCTCATTTGCAAATATCTGAACGACTTTCTTATCTTTACGGAATAGAATTTTCAAATCAAGTAGACTTACGAGAATTTTATCATCAAGAGAGTATTTCGGAAGTTGATTATGAACAAGAAATAGAACGTCGTAGATCGATGATTACCGATAGAGATTTGCGGTTAGATCCGTTGGTATACTTAGGCATTGGAGATGCTTTTTATTTAAATCATGAAGCTAGTATTAAACCAAATCAAAATTACTGGTTTTATGTATTATCTGATTTCTTAATTGGAAGTGAATTATTTCAAAAAACGGCTTTTATGGATCAGTTATATCAGACCATTTTATATCAGTATCCTTATTTCGATAGTCCTTCTTATCGATTACATGATATCATGCGAGACTGGAAACAAGAACTATGTAAACATGACGATTTCGAAGATGATAAACTTTTTTATAATCAATATAGTCATGCACTTGCTATTATAACTGGTCAGTATCTGGTAGAACAATACCATGATCGATTAGAAAGTTATATCGATAATCCTTATTTTTCGGATTATGTCATATATTTTTGTAAAAAAAGTTCTCTTCTTTCCGATGAAATAAAAAATAATTGTGAGCTTTCTGCTATTTTGCACGAATATGCTGCTATGATGTTTTTTAGTAGTGAGGCTCACCAACAAGAAGTAGAAATGTCATCAACAAAAGAAAAAAGATTATCGAAAACATTTAAAAGTTAAAGGGAAGGCGAATGCTTTCTTTTGTTTTCTTTTATTATTTTAGATTGGAAAAAATACAAAATTTTGTTTTTTAAAAGTAGAAATCATACATAACTTGAATTTTTTGATCATATAGTTAAATGAATTCGAGGAAAGTAGGGATTATATGGAAAAGATAGATATCATTAAAAGCATCACCGAAAGAACCGGTGGCGATATTTATTTAGGAGTAGTAGGGGCAGTTCGTACAGGAAAATCAACTTTCATAAAAAAAGTAATTGAGAATCTTGTCGTCCCTAATATTGAAGATGAATACGAACGAAAAAGAGCGCTTGATGAAATACCACAAAGTGCTCAAGGAAAGACGATTATGACGACGGAACCAAAATTTGTTCCAAGTAATGCCGCCAAAATTAAGATTGATGAAATTGAGACGAATGTCAAATTGATCGATTGTGTTGGTTATGTGATTCCCAATGCCAAAGGTTATGAAGATGAAAATGGACCAAGGATGGTAAAGACCCCTTGGTATGATGAAGAAATACCATTTATCGAAGCTGCTGAGGTAGGAACAGAAAAGGTTATTAAGGATCATTCGACAATTGGAATTGTGGTAACGACCGATGGATCGATTGGCGAACTTACGAGAAGTGATTATGTCGAAGCTGAATCGAGAGTCGTAAACGAATTAAAAGAGATTGGGAAACCATTTATTGTCGTTTTGAATTCGACACATCCAATGTTACCAGAAACAGAACGAATGGCTGAGAAGTTACACGAAGAATATCAAGTTCCGGTATTGCCGATCAGTGTGGAAAATATGAACGAACGAGATATTTACAATATTTTAAGAGAAGCTTTATATGAATTCCCAGTTCTAGAAGTAAAAGTTGATATGCCAGAATGGATCGCTTGTTTGAGTCCAAATCATTGGTTGAAAAAAGTTTATATCGAAAAGATTCGCGAAAGTGTTGTCGAAATTGACAAGTTACGCGACATTGATACCATCAATCAGCATTTTAATGATTGTGAATATATTAGTAAATCCTATTTATCAAATGTCGATACTTCTACTGGTGAAGTAACGGTAACATTACAAGCACCAAACGAACTTTATAATCAAATTTTAAAAGATATCATCGGAGTGGATGTGACAAGCAAAGCCGCACTTCTAACATTATTCCAAGATTACAACGAAGCAAAATGCGAATATGATCAAATCAAGGGTGCACTTAAGATGGTAAAACAAACTGGTTATGGAGTTGCTAGTCCAACTTTGTCTGATATGAAGTTGGATACACCAGAGATCATTAAACAAGGAAGTCGTTATGGTATCAAATTGAAAGCTGTCGCACCATCTATTCATATGATTCGTGTCGATGTCGAAAGTACGTTTGAACCTATTATCGGATCAGAATTACAAAGTAAAGAATTGATTAATTATCTTATGAAAGATAATGATAATGAAAATATTTGGAAGAGTGAAATTTTTGGACGTAGTTTAGATGTTATCGTACAAGAAGGAATTCAAGCTAAGCTTTCATTACTTCCAGAAAACGTAAGATATAAATTACAACAAACATTGTCAAAGCTTGTCAACAAAGGCTCTGGGAATTTATTTGCTATCGTTTTATAACAAGAAAGTGAATTTTCACTTTCTTTCTTGCTATCTTCCCATTTCTTATATATAATGAAGAAAGACTAGGGGTGACGTATGAGAACGGCAATTACGAATTATCAAGTAACTGGTACTAACCAAAAAAAACGCATTGTTATGATAGCAGATATTCACTATCATATGAAGTATAAAAGAGAACGTTTTTCTATGATTTTATCGAAAATAAAACCATTGGAACCGGATTATATTTGTATTCCTGGTGATTTATTAGATCGTGTCGATGTGAGTGTGAAAGCGGATATGAAGCCATTTTATCATTTTTTAAAAGAGTTAACGCATTTGGCACCTGTTATTATGACATTGGGAAATCATGATTTAGAAGAAATGAAACCGGTTAGAAATCAATCCAAAAAAGAAGATTGGGTAGAGGCCTATTATCCTGAGTGGATTCAAGCTTTAAAAAAAATGTCAAATCTTTATTTCTTAGATTCTGAAGGAGTAGAACTAGATCATATTTACTTTTATGGATATAATCCACCATTTACTTATTATAAAAGTAAAGATAAGGAAGAACAATTACGTCTTTTTGTTCAAGATAGTAATGAACATATTCCTATTTTAAAAAAAGATCGTTATTCGATTTTACTTCTTCATAGTCCAATCAATCTGACGCGAGATCAATATTATCGTAATACACCAATTCATCAATTTGATCTGATTTTATCTGGTCATACTCATAATGGATTGATGCCTGAATGGTATCGTGGAACGAAAGGAATTATTACACCTTCTAAAGGATTGTTTCCAAAGAAAGTAAGAGGAAAGATGGTAAAAGAGAAAACGACTATCATCGTGAACAGTGCGATTATTAAACTTAGCTATAGTAGTGGTTTCTTTCATTATTTTAATGATTTATTTGCAATGGGAATTACAGTTGTGGATTTAACTTAGATGAGTAGTCTCTTTTTTTAGAAAAAAGTTTGAAAAATCAAAGAAAAATATTGCTTTTCCTAAAAAAAGATGATATTCTGTATGTGTAAGCTAAAGAGCTTATTAAAAATTGGGAGGTAACATAGAATGACAAAACAAGATTTAACAAATTATATTGCAGAACAAACAGGATTAACGAAAGCTGACTCAGCTAGAGCTTTAGAAGCTATGATGAGTGGAGTAATTAAAGGATTAAAAGAAGAAGGATCTGTAAAGTTAACTGGATTCTGTACTTTTACAGCTAAAAAGAAAGAAGCAAAAGAAGGACGTAATCCAAGAACTGGTGAAACTGTTAAAATTCCTGCAAGAATTGCTGTTGCTGTTAAAGCTGGATCTAAATTAAAAGACGCTTTAAATTAATAGGAAAGGCGAAAGCCTTTTTTATTTTGCCTACATTGACTTGCTTCTAAAATAAAAGTATAATAAAAACAGAAAATAAAGTGGGAGTAGTTATATGGAAAGAAAACATTTCATCATGATTATTAGTGTTATTTTACTTGTTATGGTAGCGGTTATTACGATTCAAGAAAGAGGTGACTTTAAGATTGTTGATTACAACGGGGATCCTATCTATTATTTAGATCGTAATACCAAACCATTTAAAATAGAAAGTGAAAATCAAGTGACTGTTAATGGCGAAGTCTACGAAGAAGGAACAGGCATTTATGAAGTTGGTACGTATGAAATTGTATCGGGTGTTCATAAAAAGACAGTGGTGATTCAAGATGTTGAGAAAGATACTTCTTACGATTTTTATTTTATTGGTAGTGAAGTGTCCGCTTATTATAGTAGTATCTTCTTATCTAGCAATATGAATGAAGCTTATGTATGGTATTTAAGTTCTGATTTTTTTCAAGAAGATAATCTTAAAAATCGTTCTAATTTAAAATTGATGCATAAGATTGATGAGACATCACTAGACAACGTAATATCAGAAGCAACGGAACAAGTAAAAAATGTCTTAGCGAAAGATGAGAATGCTTATTTCCATCTTTATCTAAGTGAAGATTATTATCAGATAGAATTTTCTATTATGGCATCTTTAGGACTAGGCAATCACCGTTACGAGGTTACTTATTTGAGTGATGGCATGACGAGTTATAAAAATACTTTACAAGGAGAAGATTATCAACATTTCTTAACGATTCAAAAGCAATTTTTAAAAGATCTCGATCTCATTCGAAAAACTAAAGCTGATGCGAATGTGATCGATGATGAAAAGATGATTTTTGCAGCTACCAATTTAGATAATCATCACTTTTTACTTCCTTATGCAGAGCTTGTATTAGGATCAGATGAACAAATGAAAGCTGAATTGAAGGATAGAATCGATACACGTCTTTTTTCAGAATTGTATGGACAGTTATCGGAAGAAGCGAAAAATCGAGTACTTAGTTATCTTAATTTTAACGTAGAAGGACTAGAAGAATGGGAAGAACTGGATCGACCATATCTTATTGTGACCATAACGAATCCTGTCAGTAGTGGTTATAGTGAAGAAGCATTTGCCAATCTATGGGATCAAATTATCACCAAATACCAAGAATCTTATTATATTGTAGTGAGATCGATCGAGGAGATTCCTGCTTCTTATCAAACGATTTTAACAGAGAGAAATGTGACAATTTTAAATCGAGAAGTTTCGTTGGAATTGTTAGAACTCATTGGTATTTCTTTTCAAGTTGGAGGAATTGTACAAGATGAATATTTGATGTTGTCATCTGATCATATTCTGTTCCTGTTTGGAACTGTGGCGGATTTACCATATCCTTTTACAGAACTCTATCAAAATATTGCCTTTTTGAATCCACAAATATAAGGAGGAACTATGAAAGAAGCATTGCAAGTTCTTCAAACACTAAAAAAATATGGATATGAAGCTTATCTGGTAGGGGGTTATCCCCGCGATCATTATCTGGGATTGGAGAGTGAAGACTTCGATATTTGTACGAAAGCGACACCAGAAGAAATCGCTAGAATTTATCCGGAAGCGGATTTATCATTTGCTTCTTATGGAGCAGTACGTTTAAAGATTCATCATAATCATTATGAAATTACCACTTTTCGTAAGGAATATAATTACGAGCATCATCGTATTCCAAGAAGAATCGAATTTGTCGATACTTTAGAAGAAGATCTCATACGAAGAGATTTTATCATGAATACTTTATGTATCGATTGGAATGGTAATTATGTCGATTTATTGGGAGCGAGAAAGGATATGGACCATAAGATCATTCGAACGGTAGGAAATAGCATGGACCGTTTAGAAGAAGATGCTTTACGTATTTTACGTGCGATTCGTTTTGCTTCTACTTTAAATTTTAAATTGGATTGTGAATTAGAAGAAGCGATCAAAAAGAAAAAAGATTTGCTTAAAACACTATCTTACGAACGAAAAAGAGAAGAATTGGATCAAATTTTTAGTACCGAAAAAGGTGTTTCTCTCATCCTTCATTATGGATTAGATGGTCCCTTGGAATTATCTCGTTTAGCGAATATTCAAACCAAAGGACTTTGGAACATTTGGAGAGAACTAGATGTCGCTGATCGTTACCCATTTTCAAAAAAAGAACAAAACTACTTGAAACAACTTGACCAAGATTAATAAACGAAAATAAAACACATACCTTATAGTAGGATGTGTTTTAAAATGAAAAAATGGAGTGTATGGATCATTGCTTTCATCTTAATAGGTTCTCTTCTCATGATGAGAGGTAGTGTCAATTCAAAAGATCGCTATCATTTTCAATTAAAAGAAGATGAACTAGGAATTACTTTTTATCAGGAAAGTGGCAATCATGCATTATTAATACAAAATAATCAGGTTAGTTATCTTTTTCTTTTACAAATAGAAAATAAAGAAAAACTCAAATTGTTTTTAGAGCGCTATCAAGAATATCCAGCAACCAAAATATGGGTTTCAAACGATCAAGCGGGTTATAAAAGAGATAAAGTAGAGGTGATTACTTACTATCAAGATGATTTCATTACCTTTACCAGTGATCCATATTTGAAACTTACTTATCAAAATCAATCTCTTTGTATTATCGAGAAAGAACAAACATTTATAGATTGTGATTATCTTTATGTGCCTTATCAAGTGCAATTAGAAATACCAGATGAAGTAAAACTGATTATAGAATCTTCTCCTATTTCACAGAATACGAATTTATTATATCGCACTTTGGAATTGAAAGCAGGATATTTGGTTACTTTAAAATGGAAGGACGATGATTTTGATACACTCACTTTACCTTTTTGATATACAAATAGAAACTTTTGTTGTATAATATTAGACAAGGTGACGCTTATGATGGATAAAATAATAGAACTTCTAAAAGAGCAAACAATTACTGTACCTAAAATTTTATTTCAAAGTTGCCGTGAATTTAAATTGACGGAACAAGAATTGTTGTTTATCATTTATCTATGGAATGAGAATGATAAATTATTTAATCCTAAGAAGATTGGGGAAGATTTAGGATACTCTTTGAATGAAGTATTAGAAATTGTCAATAATATAGCAAGTAAAGATTGTTTAGAAATCAAAGTAGTGAAAAATGGAAATAAAGTAGAGGAGCGCATTTCCTTTGAAGAACTCTATAAAAAATTAGCGTTTTTTATCGTCAATGGCAAACCTGTACAAGAAGAAGCGAAGAAGACAAATGTATATGACGCTTTTGAACAAGAATTTGGTAGAACTTTATCTAGTATGGAATATGAAATCATCGGAGGATGGTTAGATGGTGAGTTTACGGAAGAGGTCGTGTTGCTGGCTTTAAAAGAAGCTGTTTACAATGGTGTATTTAATTTACGTTATATCGATAAAATTTTATATGAATGGAAGAAAAAGGGCATTCATAGTAAAGAAGACATGGAAAGGGAAAAGAAAAGCTTTATGGAACGCAAACAAGAACCGAAAGAACTTTTCGATTATGATTGGCTAAATGACAGAAGTGAATAACATGATGGATTACTGGGATCAATTGATTCCCAATCCAAGATGTGAATTAAATTATCATAAAGACTATGAATTATTGATTGCTGTTATGCTCAGTGCCCAAACGACTGATAAGAGAGTCAATCAAGTAACCGCTATTTTATTTCAAAAATATCCTACTTTAGAAGCTTTAAGAGATGCTGATATCGAGGATTTGATGAATATTATTAGACCAATTGGAACGTTTCATAAAAAGGCTCTCAACATTAAACAAATTGCTGGTGCATTGATCGAAAAAAGCAATGGAATGGTTCCCAATGATCGAGAATTTTTAGAGACGTTAAGTGGAGTTGGCAGAAAAACGACGAATGTAGTTCTCAGCAATTTATATGATTTACCAGTTATTGCGGTAGATACTCATGTTTCACGTGTCAGCAAACGTTTAGGACTTGCCAAAGAAACAGATGATGTACTTACGATCGAAAAGAAGTTAAATAAAAAATTTCCAAAAGAAAAACTTAGTCGCTTACATCATCAATTAGTATTATTTGGAAGGTATTACTGTAAAGCTTCTAATCCTGATTGTCAACATTGTGGATTACAAGAAATCTGTAAATATTATAAGAAACAAAATAAGAAGAAATAATCAACCTTTTCTTCTTTTATTTTGTGCATGTTTTTTCATTTTTTAAATATGTTAGTAGTAGAGGTGAAACAATGAAAATTGATTGGAAAACATTACTTGTTTGTACAATGATTCCTGCAGTGTTAGGAAGTCTAATTGCGCTTTTCTTGGATGTAGAATCTTATGGAGCAATGATCAAACCATTTTTGGCTCCACCAAAGTGGGTATTCCCAGTTGTATGGACGATCTTATATTTATTAATGGGAATTTCTAGTTATTTTATTTTGAAATCAAAAGATGGAACGGAAGGACTGAGGTGGTATATTTTACAATTAACTGTGAATTTATTATGGCCATTATTTTTCTTTAATTTCAAAAATTATGGATTATCATTTTTATGGATTATATTACTGATTCTTTTAGTAGGAAAGATGATCTATGAATTTTATAAGGTCGATAAGAAAGCTGCTTATCTTCAAATACCTTATTTCTTATGGCTTATCTTTGCAGCCTATCTTAATTTTGCCATTTACTTATTGAATTAAAGTGTTCCTATTGATATAAGAAAAAACAAATAGCCTTTTCGCTATTTGTTTTTTATAATTTAAAATCGTTATAGATATTATCTTCCATGTTTTTTCCATCAAAGTAAGTACGAAGTTTGTATTTTGCGAATTTTCCTACCACGTTAGATGGAAAAGTACGTATCAATTTGTTATAATCTGTAATAATATTATTATAATATTTGCGTAAAGCAGAAATTTCAATTTCGGTATCATTCAAACTAATGACAATTTTCATTAATTCTTCATGTGTCTTTAGATCTGGATTACTTTCCATTACGACATGAAATTCATTGATTACTTCGTATAGTTCGCGATCGAGTTCAAAGTTGGTTAGCTTTTTAGAACGAAGTTTTACAACTTTATCTAATATTTCATCTTCGGTCTTTAAATTGACTTTTAAAATGCCAATTGATTTATTTAATAAATCAAATCGCTTACGAAGGGTAGAATCAATATTTGCTTCTGCTTCGTTGATACGAATAATATAAGATTGATACTTGTTGTATGTCGTGATGTACCACATAAGAAATATACAAACAAGTATAAAAATCATCAAAACATACATCACAATATCCATACGATCACCTTATATACATTATAACAGTGTTAAATGGCTTTATCAAGATTTACGAAGATAATTTGCAAGATTTTCATCGAAAGAAATGAAATCCATATAAATTAATGGAAGAATATACCAATTTCCTGTCGATGGTTCACTTAGTACAATGTGATCTCTCCCAGAAGCTTCTAATATTCCATCGAATTTGCGGTCACGCCATTCATTAGAATCTGGAAATGTCATGTAGACACTAGCTTTTAGTCTGGCTGTTTTTTTTAGAACATTTTCGATATATGGGTCTTCTCCTAAATTACTAGCTGGCGGGATGGGTGTGGTTTGATACGGTGCGGTTTCTTGATTTGGTACGGTTGTACCATTGGTCGTATAAAGTGGTGTTCCTATCGTGTTATTCCCCACTAGATTGGGATTAAAAAAACTATTATTATTCATCTAATCATCCTTTCTTTCTATATAAAATATGAGAAGAGAGTTTGAATTATGAAAAAACGATTGCTATTTTATTTTCAATAATGCTATACTTAGCATGAGGTGATAAGATGAAAATTAATATAGGGGTGTCAAATCGACATGTACATTTAAAAAAAGAAGATTTAGAAGTGTTATTTGGTGAAGGATATGAACTTACAAAGGCTCGTGATCTAACACAACCTGGGCAATATGCAGCTTTAGAAAAAGTCACGATCAAAACAGAGAAAAGTCAAATTGAGAACGTTCGTGTATTAGGACCTGTTCGCAGTTATACGCAAGTGGAAATTTCAAAGACGGATGCGTTTAAATTAGGTTTAAAACCACCGATTCGTACATCTGGGGACCTAGAAGGAAGTTCACCTATTACGATTATTGGTCCAAAAGGAGCGCTTCAGTTAGAACAAGGGTGTATTATTGCGAATCGTCATATTCATATTTCAGAAGAAGATGCCAAGAAATATGGCTTTCAAAATGATCAAATTGTATCGGTGAAAGTGGATACGGAAAAAGGTGGTATTTTTGATCATGTTCATATTAAAATATCAAAGGAAGCATTTTTGGAACTTCATGTCGATACTGACGATGGGAATGGATTTTTCATTGAAAAAGGAACGTTAGGAGAAGTGATCGATCATGAATGAATTTCGAATTTGTGATCAGTGTAAAGGAACGAATGTAAAATCTTTAAAGTCGAAATTAGAAGCATTGGATCCCAATGCTAAAATTATGATTGGTTGTCAAAATATGTGTGGAATCGGAAGAACAAAACCATTTGTTATTGTGAATCATATACCAGTAATTGCTAATACGGAAGAAGAGTTACTGGAAAAAGTAAAGACGGTCATTCATACGAATTAGTCGTTAGTATACTCTGTGAGCGGAAAAGGAATGGTGTTATGTATCGATTCAAGTATTACTACAAAAATGGGAAAGTTTTATTGAGTGAAAAAAGTTATAGTGATATTTCCGAATTTGATGAGGAAATGCAAGCGCTAACCAAAAACGAACACTTTCAAACAACTGCAGATCAGAAAAAAGATTTTGGTAACTATCTAAAACTTGCAATTCAAGAGTATGATCAAAACTTTTCTGATCTTTATCGTATAGATATCCTAGATGAGGAAACCAAGGAAGTCTTGGGTTATGTGGACAATAGTGAAGCACTCGTCGATGTAAAAAAAGGACATTTGGTTTATGATGCAAATAGTGGTGATGTAATAAGTGCAACTATAGATAAAGATCCGGATGATGGTATATATCGATTTAAATACTATTATAGGGATGGAACTACTGATGTAAGCGCTATTAAAACAAGTAAGCCAGAAGAATTATATAATGATTTTGATGGTTTGATCGAATGGGAGGAGTTATATGCATTTGATGGAAGAAAGGTTACGACAAAAGAAGTTTTAGAAACGGCTGTAAAAGCGTATAAAGGATTTCTTCCCGACTTTTACCGAATTGAAATCATTAATGATAAAACGGGTGAAGTTGTTGATTATATAGAAATGAAAGCGAAAAATTAATAAAAAAATAATTGATTTTTACTTTTTTATTTATCTCTCCTAAATGGAGTTTACATCAAAGTATTCACTTTTTTTATAAATTTTAAATAATCGATCATTACAAAAATGGCAATGATTTTTACTGCACACTAAATTTTTTAATTTCTTTAAAATTTTATATCCACTTTCAACTTTATTTTAGAATAGTGTTAAAAAGCTTGAAATATTTGACCTATAATGATAGTATATAAAACAATATATTTAATTAATGGGAGAATAATGCTATGAAAAAAAGTTTGAAAAGCAAAACTTACTATGAAATTCTGCCGATATCTTTAACTTCTGATTTGTTAGAGATAGCAAACATGTTACAAAATTTGGAACAACCTAAAATATCCGAATTATCTATTACAAATGTTGATGAATTACTGTATAGAGGCAAACTTCCTTTTTTAGATCATTCTTTTAATTTAACTCCCATACCATTTATATCTTACCGTGTATTACAAAAACTCATCGTGATTAGTAAAAATAAATCGTTGAATTTAAATGAGTTTATCGATTTAATTGATCAACATTTGATTACTGTTAACCCATTTGATATTCCAATATTATTTGATGATATGTTAGGAATTGAAGGTGGATATTGTAACCCTATGTATTTAGGGAATAATGAAGAATTTGAAAAAATTATATTTACTGAATTTGTTATAACGAATAAATTTTCTACATTAACCCCAGGGATATATGCTCACGAGATTGTGCATTCACAGTTAGAAATGAATAATGGGGTAAAAAGTTATATTCACAGCGAAGTATTACCAATATTTTTTGATAAATTGACAGCTCTATATACAAATGATAATTATGAAACATTCAAAGTTAATGAAAAGTTACGATTGATAAGATTAGCGAAAGCTATCAATAGTTATAAAGACACGAATTTATCTTTATATGATAAAGTGAAATTATCAATGGGAATTGTATCTATTTTAGAAGCTGAAAAATTGTTTGATAGATATTTGTGCGAAAGTAAAAATAATAGAAAAAATATTATTTTAGCAATCAAAGAGATTTTATTAGGAAGCATACAAGTTGAAGATTTATTACAGGAAACAAATGTAACGATTGATAATTGCCAAGATAAAAAATTAATAAAAACTCGGTTGAATACTTTACTATAATATAAAATTTATTTATAATCAAAGTAAGAAAGGATGATATTGTGTATCGTTTCAAGTATTACTACAAAAATGGAAAAGTTTTATTGAGTGAACAAAGTTATAGTGATATTTCTGAATTTGATGAGGAAATGCAAGCGCTAACCAAAAATGAACACTTTCAAACAACTGCAGATGAAAAAAAAGATTTTGGTAACTATCTAAAACTTGCAATTCAAGAATACGATAAAAAATTCCATGATCTTTATCGTATTGATATCTTGGATGATGAAACAAACGAAGTCTTGGGTTATGTGGACAATAGTGAAGCACTCGTCGATGGAAAAAAAGGACATTTGGTTTATGATGCAAATAGTGGTGATGTAATAAGTGCGATAGTTGATCAAAGTTATGATGATTGTATATATCAATTCAAGTATTATTACAAAGACGGAACTACAAAAACAAGTGGGATGGCAACTAAAAAACCTACACAATTATATAGTGATTTTGATGGCTTACTGGATTGGGATGAATATGATTCTTTAAATGAGGATAAATTATCTACTCACGAAGTTTTAGAATTGGCTTTGAAAGCATATAAAGGATTTCTTCCTGATTTTTATCGAATCGAAATCATTAATAATAAAACGGGTAAAGTTGTTGATTATATAGAAACAGAGGAGGTGAAATAATGGGAAAGTGGGGATGGTTCAGTGCTGACCAAGATACCGGTGAGGTCGTTGCTAAAACTGAAGTTGATGATAATGGAAGTGTAAACAGATATCCTTACACAAAACCTGATGATATTAAAGCTGGTCATGGGCACGAACACTATGCTAATATGCAAGATTTTATAAATGGAAAAACAGACAGAAAAGCAAGAGATAAAGATGATCCAAAAAGTATTAATCGTTCTTGGAAAGGTAACGGATACGACTTGGCATTAGAAACTTTAAACAATCTATCATTGGAAGAATTGCAACAACTTTTGACATTTATAAATGAAAGTTATATTCATACTAATGAAGATATGCTTGTAAAGAGTGTACACAAAAGACTCATATTAAAATAATTACTTTGATAAGCAACACATTATAGGGAATGAAATGTGTTGCTTTTTTTGATGCTTTGATCCGGTTATTGGGTGTATAAATTTTTTCAAAATGATCCACTATATAGTAGGAGGAAATGATATGAAAGAAGAGAAAAATGAAGTGAATGTTTTAGATGAACTAAATAAAGGGGCTTGTATGGGACAAGATGCCATTCATTTTGTTTTAGAAAAAGTAGAGGATGAAGCACTTCGAAAAGAACTTACGACACAATATGAGAAATATCGAGAGATTTCTCAGAAGATTCATAAACTTTATCCTGAATATACAGAAGGGTCACCCCATGAAACGAGTACTATGAATAAAGTGATGACTTGGTATGGGATTGAGATGAAAACTTTTACAGATAAAAGTACATCGAAGATTGCAGAATTGTTGTTGCAGGGGACGAATATGGGAATTATCGAAGGTAGAAAGTTGTTGAATCATAAACAGACTGATGAGAACATCAAACAATTAGTACAAGAGTATGTGGATATGCAAGAAGATGCAGTAGATTCATTAAAAACTTTTTTGTAAAATAAAAGTATAAAAAGCAAATAAGAAAGCCTTATTTGTTTTTATTTGGATAAATTTGTTTTTGATCATTTGTACGTATAATTCTTTTTAATTCTAGCACTGGAATGCCTCTTTTTTCAATGCGAATTGGAAGGCCTATACCGGTATCTTGTGGATGTTTTTTTCCTAATTGAATCGATTCAATATTATCTGGATCGATCGTTCCTAATATACCAGAATAAGAAATTTCATGCCCATAATTATAATAAGTTACCATAACATGATCACCTAAATATTGTTTTAAATAATTTAATTGTTTAATTTTTTCTTGAAGATTCATTTTTTCTTCCCCCTGACGTAATTATTATACCAAACCATTTTATCTTGTCAATCTATTCTTGCTTGATTGTTGGGATAGAGGCATCTAAATCGGGAGTATCGGTATATGGTTCCGTACCTTTTATATAATATAACATCTTTTTCTTTTCTGTCTCGTTAGTTGCTACTTTTCCGCTGATAGGATCGATTAGGACACCGACCACATTTTTTGGTGTTTCATACCAATGTGCTTCTTTATCTTTAAAATATCCTTCGATCGTATCGGCCCACATTTGTTTTACTTTGGTACCATTAGAAACAGCACTTTCTCGATTATCGTCATAACCGGCCCACATGCCAATCAAAATATCTTGGTTGTATCCAAAAATCCAATGATCGGTGTCAGTTGTTCCAGACTTGATGGCATATTTATTCGTGAGACTTGGGGCAATCGTCATGCAAGTTGGATAATTGTAGTCGATAAATTCCGGGGCATAACAATTGGTCATCATTTCATTTAATACGTAGATGACGCTTTTATTGAGAACGTTTTCTTTGCTTTCTTTGGCTTCGTATAAAACATTTCCATCGATATCTTCTACTTTCGTGATAAAGTATGGTTTTATTTTATATCCTTCATTTGCTAGGGTAGCGTATCCATGCATCATATCGATTAACGAAATTTCTTCACTTCCCAGGGCAAGAGATGGTATTGCTTCTAATTTAGTAGTGATACCGACACGTTTTGCCATATCTACTAATGTGTCTTCTCCTAAAAAAAGATGTGCTTTGACAGCGTAGATATTATCGGAATAAGAAAGTGCGGCAGCCATACTAATTGGTTTATTAGGGTAGTTATCATCATAGTTGCCAGGACTATATGTTTTATCTTCTGCAAATGTAAAAGTGGTTTTTTCACTTGTGAAGGTGGTAGAGGGAGTAAATCCATTTTCTAAAGCTGCATAATAGAGAAATGGCTTCATCGTCGATCCAACTTGTCTTTTGGCATCGAGTGCTCGATTGAACTGACTTTTTGAATAGTCTCTTCCTCCCATTAAAGCAAGAACTTTACCATTATTTGGATCCATGATGATACCAGCAGCCTCGATTTCTTCTATTTCATTTAAATTTTTATGGACACTTTCTTCTAATATTGTTTGGGCATTCATATCCAAGTTGGTATATATTTTGAGTCCACCGGTTTTTAAAAAAGAAGAGGGGATTGTTTTGATTTCTTGTAGTTCTTTGATGACGGCGTCTTGATAATACATGAGAGTTGCTAGGGTACTTTGCCTTTTTTCACCAGTAAAGGTTAATTCTTGAGCAAGTGCCTGTTCTTTTTCTTCCTCCGTTATCATTTTATTCTTGACCATGGAATTTAGAATTAATGTTTGTCTTTGTTTGTTAGCTTCGGGATTGGCAATTGGCGAATAAGTGGAAGGAGACTTAGGAATGCCGGCTAGGGAGGTCGCTTCCGCAAGATCAAGATCTGAGGCACTTTTACCAAAATAATACCAACTAGCGTTTTCGATTCCGAAGATTCCTCCATAATTGATGGTATTTAAATATCCTTCTAAGATTTCTTCTTTACTGTAGTGGGATTCCAATCGTATGGTAAGCCAGGCTTCTTCTAGTTTACGACTCCACGTCTTATCAAAATCAAGAAAAAGATTTTTGGCATATTGTTGAGAAATGGTGGAAGCTCCTTGTAATCGCTTTCCACTTTTCAAGTTGACATATAGACTTTTGATGATGCGTAGGAAGTCGAATCCTTGGTGACTAAAAAAATGTTTATCTTCGATCGAAATCGTCGCATCAATTAGATAAGGAGAGATGTCTTCTAAAGAAATCCATTCTTTACTACTATTAGCAGTGTATAAATTACCATCTTTGTCATATAAATAAAAACTATTAGCAGAGTTGATATCGAGCTTTGGTGTAAATTTGGCGTAGGTATAAATACCAACGTAAAAGATGATTCCCAGAACGAAGAAAAACAACATGATTTTTAAAATTCTTTTGACTATTTTCACACTTTCACTCCAATCTAATTTTAGTATTAGAAAAAAAATTAAAAATATGAGTGCAAAAACAGAAAAGTTATGCTATAATGTCATAGAAAAAAAGAAAGAGGTGTTTTCATGGCAAAAATTTCCTTAAAAACATCTTTAAAAAACGAAGAAGAAGAGATGCCTATTATTCATGAAGGTTTTGGTCTAATCGACGAAGGAAAAATCGTCTACCATGAAAACAATGTTATGACGACTTTAAAGTGTGATCAAACGGTCGTTTCTATCCTACGACGAACCGATGAATATGAATTATATTTTTCCTTTGATTTACACGGCGAAACAGAGGGATATTATAAAATCTTCGCGATGAGTCAAAAGATGCATTTACAAATCAATACAAACATGTTAGAATGGAACAATCATAAGATCGAGATCTCATATAGACTTAAAATTAGTGATGTCGATATGGGGGATTATCTTTATCGTTTAGAGTATGAGGTGAAAGAATGATGATAAAAGAATTGGAAACGATTTTATCGGAAGCATTAAAGCGAGCAGGATACGAAGGATCTTTAAAGGTAATTAAGTCTAATCGTCCAGAGCTTTGTGATTATCAATGTGATGATGCTTTTAAGTTAGCCAAAACCTATCATTGTGCACCAATAGTAATCGGTGAGGCGATCGTGAATGAGTTGCATAAATTCGATCATTTCGAGGATTATTTTGAAAAAGTCGAATTTGTAAAACCGGGATTTATTAATTTGACACTTAGTTCAACTTTTATTAATCGTGCGTTGATTCGTATGAATAATGAAGAAAAATTTGGTTATCCTAAACCAGAGCATGTTGATACTTATGTATTAGATTATGGGGGACCAAATATCGCCAAGCCTCTTCACGTAGGACATATGAGAACGGCGATTGTTGGAGAAAGTATCAAACGTATTATCAATTATGTAGGTCATAAAACGATTGCTGATGTTCATTTAGGAGACTTTGGTTTGCAAATTGGTCAGGTCATCTATGGTATTTTGAGAGATGGAAAAAAGAATGACGAGATTACGCTTGACTATTTAGAAAAGATTTATCCTGAGATGAGTGCACTTTGTAAGGAAGATGACAAAATCAAAGAAGAGTGTGCAGCAATTACCAAAGATCTTCAAGATGGGAATTCTACATACCAAGATTTATGGAAAATCATTTTAGAAATCAGTGGGAATGATATTAAAAGACTTTATCGATACTTGGATGTGTCATTTGATCTTTGGCAAGGAGAAAGTGATGCTTATCAATATATTGAAGCTACAGAGAAAATTTTAAAAGAAAAACACTTATTAGAAGATAGTGAAGGAGTAAAGATCGTTTCCGTTGCAAAAGAGGATGACGTAAATCCTGTTCCACCACTTATTTGGCAAAAGAGTAATGGTGCTTACTTATATGGGACGACTGATTTAGCGACGATCTATGAACGTGAAAAACGTTTTCATCCTGATTATATTTGTTACGTGGTCGATAATCGTCAAAGTCTTCATTTTGAACAAGTGTTTCGTGTTGTGAAAAAAGCAGGCATCAGTGATGCAAACTTAGAATTTTTAGGATATGGAACGGTCAACGGTACGGATGGTAAACCGTATAAAACACGTAGTGGCGATACACCAAAATTAGATGGTCTATTTCATCAAGTACAAGAAATCTTCGTTTCGAAAAAAGAAGATAATAAAGATATGAGCGAAGAAGATTTAAGAAAAATTGTCAATGCTATTTTGAAATTTGCTGATCTTCAAAACTCACGTGATCGTGATTATATATTTGATATCAATAAATTTTCAAATACGATCGGAAAGACAGGACCATATATGTTATATACTTATCTTCGAATTAATAAAATATTGAGTATGGAACCTGTAACGAACTTTCTATCAATGAATATATATAATGAAGTAGATCGTAATTTACGTTTGAAATTGTTGGAATTAGAACATGCCATCAGTGATGCGTTTCAATATCGTATGCCACATTATATAGTAGAATATATTTATGCACTAGCAGATCTTGCCAATTCGTTTTATCAGAATAATCATATTAATGGATTAGAAGACGAGAGGATGAAAAATGATTGGTTATATGTATTAAACTTAACAAATAAAGTGTTAAAAGAAATGTTAAACTTGATTGGAATTGAAATACCAACTTTTATGTAAAATGATGATGGAGGATTTTATGAAATTAAAAAATATGACAAGGGAAGAGTTAGAAGTTTTGTCTTATACTGACTTGACTGATTTATTATTAAAAGAAAATAAAAAGCCAATGAATACAGCTGCTTTATTTAAAAAGATCTGTGCATTATTAGGTTATACAGAAGAGGAATATGCAGCTAAAATTGGAGACTATTATACTTCTTTGACAACAGATAAACGCTTTGTCCTACTCGATAGTGGTGATTGGGATTTGCGAGATCATCATTCGGTTGAAATCGTCATTGATGATGATGAAGAATTATTGGAAGAAGAGGAAGAAGAACCGGAAGAAGAAATGGCTTCGGAAGAGGAAGAAGATATCGATGTTGCACTTGTAGATGATGATCTTACTGATGATGACGATGATATCGATGATTTGGCTATTATTTCTGATGAAGAAGAGGAAGAAGAGTAGAAATGCTCTTTTTTATTTTGTTGCGTATTTTATGAAAATATAGTATAATTTGAACTGTGTTTTGATAAAATGAAAAGAAAGGAAGGTTCTGGATGATAGAGAGATTAGAAGCGATAAAAACTCGTTATGAAGAATTAAATACAGAATTGATGAAACCAGAAGTAATTTCCAATGTCAAAAAAACATTAGAGCTTACGAAAGAACAAGCATCATTACGAGACGCATATGAAATTTATGGAGAATATAAAAAAGTCTTAACGGGAATAGAGGAAGCAAAGGAAATGGTTCATGATCCGGAATTGGGAGAAATGGCCAGAGAAGAACTTACAGATTTAGAAACCGAAAAAGAACGTCTTGAAAAAGAAATCGAAATTATTTTACTTCCAAAAGATCCGAATGATGGAAAGAATGTTATCGTCGAAATTCGTGGTGCTGCTGGTGGCGATGAAGGAAATATTTTTGCCGGTGATTTATATCGCATGTATACCAAATATGCGGAAAATGAAGGATGGAAACTAGAAGAGTTAGAAGCGGAGTCAGGAGAAGCCGGTGGATATACACAAGTGAGCTTCATGGTGAAGGGCGAGAATGTTTATTCACGCTTGAAGTATGAAAGTGGTGCTCATCGTGTGCAACGAGTTCCAGCAACGGAAACACAAGGAAGGGTTCATACATCGACCGCTACTGTATTAGTGATGCCAGAAGCTGAGGAACTTGATTTTGAGCTTGATATGAATGATGTGAGAGTCGATATTACGAGAAGCAGTGGATGTGGTGGACAAGGTGTCAATACGACGGATAGTGCCGTTCGTCTAACTCATATTCCAACGGGGATTGTCGTTTATTCACAGACGGAACGTTCACAGATCAAAAATAAAGAAAAAGCGATTAAAATCTTAAAGACAAGATTGTTTGATTTAAAAACACAAGAACGTGAAAAAGAATTAGGAGAAGAACGTCGTAGTAAGATTGGAACGGGAGATCGTTCTGAGAAAATTCGTACTTATAACTATCCTCAAAATCGTGTTACGGATCATCGTATTGGATTTACTACTAACACCTTAGATCGTGTCATGGAAGGAGATCTTGGTAAGATTATCGATGCTTTGATTGCGGAAGATCAAGCTCGTAAGCTACGTGGTGAATAATGACAGATATCGAATATTTAAAAAAGTATTTAGATCCCTCTCGGTTAGAAGAGGGAATGAAACAGTTAGAACAAGGACTTCCTGTTCAATATATTGTTGGGGATGTTAATTTTTATGGTTATCCGATCAAAGTGAATCGTAGTGTTTTAATTCCTCGTTTTGAAACCGAAGAATTAGTGGATCGAACGATTCGTTATGTGAAACAATATTTAGGAGAATCGATTCGCATTGCGGACCTCGGAACGGGGAGTGGTTGTATTGCGATTACGTTAAAAAAAGAATTGCCTTCTGCAGATATCGTTGCGGTGGATATTTCAAAGGAAGCTTTAGATGTCGCACGTCAAAATGCCCGTTTAAACCAAGTCGCAATTACGTTTTTAGAAGGGGATATGTTAAAGCCTTTGACTGGTAAATTTGATCTTATTATTAGTAATCCACCCTATATTAGTAAAGAAGAAAAAATTATGGATATCGTATATTACAACGAGCCACACCAAGCCTTGTTTGCTCCTCACCAAGGACTTTATTATTATGAGCAGATATTAACTCACGTGAAAAATTATTTGAACCAACATTTTATATTAGCATTTGAAATTGGTTATCAACAAGGGGAGTCTTTACGACAACTGGCAAAAGCTCTTTTTCCCTATGCTGATATTCAAGTAGAACAAGATTTACATGGGAAAGATCGTTTTTTGTTTATTATAAAGCACGATTAGGTGCTTTTTTTGTTTGATCTTGTATTCAAAATGAAAACGTGTTAAAATAAGAACGTAAAGTAGGGAGTAGGAAATATGAAAACAAAGAAAAGAGCATTCACCTTAATTGAATTATTAGCTGTAATTGTTATATTAGCTATTATTGCTTTAATTGCAGTACCACTTGTTTTGAATGCTGTTGCCGCAGCAAGAAAAGGAGCTTTTGAGAGAAGTTTAGATAATCTTTTTAATGCATATGATTTATATTTGTTTAAAGAAGGAAATGACTTAGAAGATCCTACGATTGCTGTAACAGATGAACGATTAGAACTAGATTCTAACTTTGTAAGTGGAGAAATTACAACCGATGAAAATGGCAAGCCAACACTTGATTTGGTAACTGATGGTAATTTTTGTGTGAAAGGGCCTCAAGATGATTTAAAGATTGTGGAGGGTGGTTGTGGTAAATTAGATGAAACACCTCCAGAAGTGACAATTTCGATTAGTAGTGTGTCTTCTAATCATATAAAAATTGCGGTTGAAGCATTTGATCCAGAAGGAGCAATCATTGGTTATGCATATTCACTAGATGGAGAAGAATATACGGATTTATTAGAAGTAAATACATACGAATTTCATAATTTAAAAAGCAATCAAACGTATCATATCTTTGTTCAAGTAACGAATGAATATAATTTAGTAGCTACTGAGGATATCGAAGTTAAAACGGTGGAAATTGGCATGCCTACTTATGTAGTAAATACGAGTGGGTGGGCAAAGACAAAGACAGTAACGATTACTTATCCGGAATTAGAAGGGCAAAGTTTACATTATGAGTATTCGTTAGATGATGGTAGTAAGTGGGAAGAAGCCACACAAAATCAAGTTTTAACATTTAACCAAAATGGAAGTGTGATAGCGAGAATAAGCGATGGTATCAACACGATAACAGGTTCTACCTATTTTGTAACTAAGATTGATAATGAAGGACCAAGTATTAGTGTTAGTGCGAATACGACGGCCGTAACAAGTAATCCAATCACATTAACAGTGACAGGAGTCGATAGTGGAGAAGGAAGTGTCAAGTATCGCTTTAATAATGGAAGTTATGGAACTACGAATACTTATACGGTAAATACACCAGGAGATGTTGTGATTTATGCACAAGATGGATTAGGAAATACAAGTACTAAGACGGTAACAATTACGGGGAAAACCGAATACGGATATCAAGATGTTGCTAGTTGGTCAAGTAGTT
Source organism: uncultured Bacilli bacterium (assembly GCA_944332005.1). GTDB lineage: Bacteria > Bacillota_I > Bacilli_A > RF39 > UBA660 > CALVRE01. The sequence goes on along the minus strand of CALVJD010000039.1, from coordinate 9,418 downwards.
ATAGTACAACTGCTCCTAGCGATGGATACTATAAATCGAAAACACAATATCGAGTAAATTACAGTTGGACAGAGACTTATACTTATACAGGAGAATGTCAAGATATTCAAACAATCGACTGTGCTTCATCTTGCCCAGGTGGATATTCTGTATGGCATACATGGCCTGCTCCATATTGTACCAATGGTCAAACGATCGGCGTTCAATGTGGAAGAACTTATTCTTGTCAGAAAACAGGAACCAGAACACAAAATGGAACGACCGGATGGCAGGATTCTTCTACTTCAGTGCCAAAAGGAAATAAAACAGGAATTGCAGCTACGAGAACGGTTTATGCGGCTCCATCTAGTTGGGGTGCAGCAACCGGATGGCGTACTGATACTCCATATACACAAACAAGTAGTAGAAAACCAGTAACGCGAACTTCACTTCAATATGTGGGATAGAAAGGATCAAGTATGAAAAAGTTATTATTAGGAATCATGACGGTTCTTCTTACCTTAACTCTAAGTGGTTGTAAAGACAAAAAAGGAGAAGTGCCAGGAATAGTGGAAACACCCATTTCAACGATGGAAGATATGACGATCGAGGGTATACAAATTAGTGATTTTAGTTTGGTCTATGAAAATGGCATGACGAATGTCTATGCAAAAGTAACCAATAAAATGGAAGATGCGGCATATCTTAAACGAATCGACTTTACTTTAAAAGATGAGGAAGGAAACGAAATAGGTAAGTTTTACTTCTATGTAGATCAAATCTTAGAAGTGAATGAAGAGAAAGTTTTACAATCAGGAATATCAAGTGATGTTACAGAAGCTGTTACCGTTGAATATGCAATTGTAAGAGAATAATTTAAAAGAAAAGTTAAGAAAATATTTCTTATCTTTTCTTTTTTTGATAAAATAAGTAAAGGTGGTAAGATGGAAGATAAATTACAACTGTTATTAAATCAAATAGAAGCACCAGAAGAGCTACGTCAGTGTATGAAAGCAGGAACACTAGAACGAATTGTGGGCAATAAAAATCGAGATATGTATCACTTTTTAGTACACATCGATCGTACTTTACCAGTTTCTTGTTATGAAATATTGAAAGAACATTTAAGCCATGGTTTTCCGACATGTCGTAGAACTAAAATAACGCTTCATGTGGAAAATCCAAGTAGAGAACTCTTACATGATTATTATCGTTATTTTATTCATGAATATAAGAAAGAAGAACCTCTACTTGGAATGTTTGAGGAAGCAGAACTCCATTATGAAGATGATGTTTTGAAAATTTTTGTAAGCAATTTGGCGGAAAAGATGAAATTAGAATCTCATATTTCTGATTTGACTGCCGATTTGGAAAGTGTAGGTTATGAATTATTCGATATTCAAGTTGTGATCGATGAACAAAAAAGTGTTCAAGTTCAAAAAGAGATTGAAAAAGAATTAGTCGAAGAGCAAATCAAAACGAAAAAAATGGAAAAAACATTCGAAAAGCCAAGCGTTATTATGGGAGAAGAAATTAAGTCAAATGTTACTTCGATCGATAATATTATTGGGGAAGACAACAATTTAACCGTTGAGGGACATGTATTTGGAATTGACTATTTTGAGTCTTCTCGTTCCAGCTTCCGTATTATTACTTTGAAAATAACGGATTATACCGATAGTATTTATTGTAAAGTTTTCGTTCGTGACGAAGATGATTATGCTCGTTTGAAAAAACAATTAAAAGTAGGTAATTGGTATAAAATTCGAGGTTATAGTAAGAATGATCAATATTCGAAAGAGCTTGTGTTAAATGCACGTGATATCAATGAATTAAAGAAAGTAACGGAAGAAAAAATGGATCATTCTGAAGAAAAGCGTGTCGAACTTCATGCTCATACGATGATGAGTCAAATGGATGGTCTTGCTGATGAAGTAAAATTAGTGAAACAAGCAATCAAATGGGGACATAAAGCGATTGCCATTACCGATCATAATGGTGTACAGGCTTTTCCACATGTTTATAATTATGTGCGAGACTATAATAAGGGATTAAAAGAGGGAGAAGAGCCTTTTAAAGCCATTTATGGAGTCGAACTTACTTTGATTGACGATACGATCAATATTGTCGTTCGTCCGAATGAAACGCCATTATTAGAAAATACGTATGTAGTTTTTGACTTTGAAACAACCGGATTCAATGCGGCTGGTGGCGATTCGATCATAGAGGTTGGAGCTGTAAAAATTCATAATGGAGAAATCATCGATCGTTATGATGAGCTGATCAATCCTGGTCGTCCGCTTCCTAAAAAGATCGTTGAACTTACCAATATCACGGATGAAATGTTGAAAGATAAAGACAATGAAGAAAATGCGATTCGTCGTTTTATCGAATGGACAGGCGATCTTCCTATGGTAGCGCACAATGCCAAATTTGACGTTTCCTTTTTGGAAATGGCTTATAAAAAATATCAGTTTGGTGAGTATAAGAATACGGTTATCGATACTCTTGAATTATCGCGTGCTTTGGATACGAATTATTCACGTCATAGTTTGAGTGCTTTAGTAAAACGTTACGATGTTCCTTGGGATGAAGATGCCCATCACCGTGGTGACTACGATGCGGAAGGAACGGCTCTTGTGTACCACAAGATGATGAAGAAGTTAGTCGATCGTAATATCGAGAGAATTTGCGATCTAGGTAAGTTGGTTTCGAAAGATGAGATTCATAAGTTCGGTCGTTCTTATCACGTCAATATTTTGGCCAAGAATAAGATTGGTCTTAAAAATTTATTTAAAATTGTCAGTTATGCAAATACGAAGTATTTATATAAAACTCCACGTATTCTTCGTAGTGTCATTGATGAACTGCGCGAGGGATTACTAATTGGTAGTGGTTGTTATGAAAGTGAAGTGTTTATCGAAGCTAGAAGTAAAAGTGATGAAGAATTAACCAATATTATCAATTTCTATGATTATGTGGAAGTTCAACCACTAGAGTGCTACAATCATCTTTTACAAACGGGAGATTTTGGAAGTCCTGCTGAATTACTTGATCATGTCAATAAAATTATTCGTGTTACCAAAGAAGCTGGAAAATTGATTGTTGCAACTGGAGATGTACACCATATTAGTAGGGAAGATAAAATTTATCGCCAAATTATCGTCAATGCGAAAGTTCCAGGTGGTGGTAGACATCCACTTAGTCGTTCCAATATCAAGGAAATACCAAGTAATCATTTCCGTACAACCGATGAAATGTTGGAGGATTTTCATTTCTTAGATCCGAATCTTGCTCGTGAATTGGTGATTGAAAATCCAAATAAAATTGCTGACATGGTCGATATTATCGAGGTTATCATCGAAACAGGGGGAGTACCGTTCTCACCAAAGATCGATCACTCTGTAGAGACTGTAACGGAACTTGTTTATACGAAAGCAGCCGATTGGTATGGTGATCCTCTTCCATACAATATTGAAGAGAGAATTGCGAAAGAATTATATGGAGATGGGATTTTTAATAGTATCAAAGAGGGAATGAAACGAGAAAATTATTCGGAAGATGATTTTGAAAAAGAGTCTTTTAGACGCCTTCATGATGCGATTTTAAAGGGATTTGATGAAGTAAAACGCATCATTCGCGAAAATTTAAAAACGAACAATCCTAAATCTAATGCGGATGAGATCGAAGCGATGATGAAGAAGAATCTTGGAGGAATTATTGGTGGTGGCTTCGATGTTATTTATTTGATTGCTCAGAAGCTCGTAAAGAAATCGAATGATGATGGATATTTGGTTGGTTCACGTGGTTCCGTCGGATCTAGTTTTGTGGCGACGATGATGGGTATTACGGAAGTAAATCCACTTCCTGCACACTATCGTTGTCCAGAATGTAAACATAGTGTTTTTGAACTAGATGGAGAGGCTTTAGGATCCGAATACTCGTCAGGCTTCGATCTACCAGATTATAATTGTCCAAAATGTGGAGCTCACATGATTAAAGATGGAAATGATATGCCATTCGCTACTTTCTTAGGCTTCAATGCGGATAAAGTACCAGATATCGATCTTAACTTTTCTGATTTGAATCAAGCAGATGCCCATGAATATACCAAAGTATTATTTGGCGTCGACAATGTATATCGTGCTGGTACAATTGGAACGGTGGCAGAAAAGACCGCATTTGGTTATGTTCGAGGTTATTGCGAGGATAAAGGAATTACGATGCGTACAGCAGAGATCGAACGCTTGGCAATGGGATGTACGGGAGTCAAACGTACTACTGGACAACATCCTGGAGGAATTGTCGTTATCCCAGGATATATGGATGTCTTTGATTTTACACCATATCAATATCCTGCTGATGATCCAACAAGTGCTTGGCGTACGACTCACTTCGATTATCATGCGATTGATCAAGATGTTTTGAAATTGGATATTTTAGGTCATTCTGATCCAACGCAACTTCGATTACTTCAAGATTTATCGCACATGGATATCATGAAAATTCCACTCGATGATAAGGAGACGATGGGAATTTTCTTATCGCCAGAACCATTAGGGGTTACGAAAGAACAAATTATGAATGAAACGGGTACTTTAGGTATTCCGGAATTTGGAACACCATTTACGATCAGTTTAGTATCGGAAACGAAGCCAACAACATTTGCTGAATTGATTAAGATTTCAGGACTTTCTCATGGGACTGATGTATGGCTTGGAAATGCTCAAGAACTGATCAAGAATAAAGTCGTACCATTTAAAGAAGTTATCGGGTGTCGTGATGATATTATGGTTTACCTGATGTATAAAGGAATGGAACCAATTAAAGCATTTAAAATAATGGAATTTGTGCGTAAAGGAAAAGCTAGTAAAGATCCTGAAACGTGGGCAAAACATGAGGCGGATATGCGGGAAGCAGGAATTGAAGAGTGGTTTATCGATTCTTGTCGTAAGATCAAGTATATGTTCCCAAAGGCACATGCGACCGCATATGTGATTAGTGCTTTTCGTATCGCTTATTTTAAAGTTCATCACCCAAGCTGGTTTTATGCTTCTTGGTTCTCGACGAAGGCGACAGACTTTGATATTGAGACGATGATCAAAGGATATGATGCGATAAAAGCAAGAATTACCGAAATTGTCAATAAGGGGTACGATGCGACCAATAAGGAGAATGGTATCTTAGAATGTTTGCGCCTAGCTTTGGAAGCAACGGCTAGAGGGATTCGTATTGGTAACATCGATTTAGATCGCAGCGATGCCTTATATTTTAAAGTTGATGAAGATAATAAGACATTGATTCCACCATTCCGTACGATTGATGGATTAGGCGATACGGTTGCTCTTAAAATCGTCGATGAACGTGCAAAAGGGGAATTCTTAAGTATTGAGGATTTGCAAAAACGCGGAAAAGTATCAGGAACACTTATCGAAAAAATGCGTATGATGGGAATACTAGATCATCTTGATGAATCAAGTCAATTAAGTTTATTTTAAAAAATTGTTTTGAAAAAGAAATAAGTATAAGGAAAATCACCAAAATTTGGTGATTTTTTGTTATAATGATAACAGGTGATAAAGATGAACAAAATAATTCTCGTAGATGGAAACAATTTACTGTTTCGAAGTTACTATGCGACTGCTTATAATGGCAATTTTATGAGGAATAGTAAAGGCTTTCCGACGAATGCCTTGTTCGGATTTACGAATATGATCAACAAAATTATATTGGAAGAAAAACCCCAATACATGATTGTCGCATTCGATAAAGGAAAAACGTTTCGTCACGAAATGTATACAGATTATAAAGGAGGAAGAATGGAAACTCCAGATGAATTAAAAATACAGTTTCCAGTTGCAAAGGATTTGTTGACAGCCATGGGGATCCGATATTATGAAATTGATAATTATGAAGCAGATGATATTATCGGAACGTTTGCACATTATTGCGATTTAGAACCAGATTTTATCGGAACGATTATCAGTAGTGATAAAGATTTATTGCAGTTGATTAGTCATGATGTCGATATTAAACTATTGAAGCAACATGACTATATTCGTTATAATGAGGAATCTTTTAAAGAAGCATATGGATTTGATCCGATTCATATTATCGATTTAAAAGCTTTGATGGGCGATAGTAGTGATAATATTCCGGGAGTAAGAGGTGTCGGTGAAAAAACGGCGATGAAACTGATTCAAGAATATCAAACGATTGATCAATTATATGAACATATTGATGATATTAGTGGCAAGTTACAAGAAAAATTAATCAATGATAAAGAGAATGCTTACAAAAGTAAGACACTTGCAACCATCGTTCGTGATGTACCTCTCGAGATTAAAATTTCCGATATAAAATATGAAGGAACCAATCATGAAAAATTGAATAAACTATATGAAGAATTGGAGTTTTATTCTTTTATACGTAAACAAGAGGAAAAGAAAAAAGAAACAATTGTTCCGATTACCTACGAAATTGTAACATCATTAGATGATGCTAAAATCGATGGTGAGTGTGCGATTTACCTGGAATTATTGGGAACAAATTATCACAATGCGAAAGTATTAGGAATGGCGGTTTATAACGAACAAAAAAGTTTCTTTATTAAACCTGAATTATTAAAGCAAAATCCAAGTTTCTTAACGGAAAACATCAAATATACTTACGATTTAAAAAAAGTTTATGTTGCGCTTAAATGGATGGGCTTAGAAGTATCGAATATTACCTTTGATACGATGATCGCAACTTATTTGCTCGATTATAACATTCGTGATGATGTAGCTTATTTGGCCAATCAGTTTGGAGAAGATATTCCTTTTTACGATAGTGTATTTGGAAAGACGAAGTTTAAAGAACCAAGCCAGGATATTATTGTTTATAATGCAATTCGCAAAGCTAAATTTATCTATGAAACCAAAAAAACATTCGAAGACAAATTAAAACAAGAGAATTTAATGAAACTTTATCAGGAGATTGAAATGCCTCTTTCGTTAGTATTAGGAGATATGGAATATGATGGTGTATGGGTAAATAAGGATGCTTTATATGAAATGGGCGAAGAATTAAAGATCAAAATCGATCTTATTACGAAGCAAATTTACAATCATGCTGGAATGGAATTCAACATTTCATCACCGATTCAATTGGGAGAAGTATTGTTTGAACATCTTGGCCTTCCTCATGGAAAAAAGACTAGTCGTGGCTATTCGACAGCAATCGATGTTCTAAATAAATTAAAAGGGAAACATCCTATTATCGATGATATTATCGAGTATCGTTTTGTAACGAAGTTATATGCAACTTATGTTGAGGGGTTACTTGGAATGGTCAAAGAAGACGGAAAAATCCATACTATTTATTTACAAACGTTAACTAGAACGGGACGTTTGTCCTCAATTGAACCAAATCTCCAAAATATTCCTATTCGTACGGAATATGGACGTCTGATAAGAAAAGCATTTGTACCAAGTTCTGATTCTGTGATTGTAAGTGGAGATTATTCACAAATCGAACTTCGCATTCTTGCTCATATGGCGAATGTGCCAGCTTTAATCGATGCTTTTAAAGAAGGTATGGATATTCATACCAAAACAGCAATGGATATTTTCCATGTTGAGAAAAAAGACGTTACTCCTAATATGCGTCGAATTGCCAAAGCTGTTAATTTTGGTATTGTCTATGGTATTAGTGGTTATGGCCTATCAGAAAATTTAGGAATTGGAGTAGGCGAAGCGAAAGACTTTATCGATCATTATCTAGAAACTTATCCAGGAATTCAAACTTATATGGATCAAGTAGTTAAACAAGCACATAAAGATGGTTATGTTCGAACCTTGTTTAATCGCAAGCGATTAATTCCTGAATTATCCAATAAAAATTATATGATTCGTAGTCAGGGAGAAAGAATCGCGTTAAATACACCAATTCAAGGTACGAGCGCAGATATTATTAAAAAAGCGATGGTTGAAATCCATCAAGCGTTAAAAGATCGCCACTTAAAGACCAAAATGATTTTACAAGTTCACGACGAACTCATTTTCGATTGTAAAAATAGTGAATTAGAAGAAGTGAAATCGTTAATTGAAGAAATTATGGAACATACTTGTGAACTTCGTGTGCCACTTAAAGTTGATATTGAATATGGTAACAACTGGTATCAAGCAAAATAAAATCATCCTAATCAAAAGATAAGGAGTTATAATATGAATAAGTTGACAAAAGTGATAGGAATCAGTTTTTTGACCAATTTTTTCTTGTCACTAATCAAAATTATGATAGGCTGGATTGGTCATTCTGGGGCTTTAATTGCCGATGGTATTCATTCTTTCAGCGATCTTACTACCGATGTTGTAGCAATCGTTGGGAATCGTATTTCTAAAAAACCAGCAGATCAAAAACATCCCTATGGTCATGGGAAAAGTGAATATATCACTAGTATGATCATCGGTATCATTGTTTTATTACTTGGTTTTGGAATTATTGCCTCTTCTATAAATCGAAAAATTGTAATCCCATCAACCTTAGTCATTGGTGTAAGCGTATTTACTATTCTATCAAAATTTTTACTCGCATATTATTTAATTTATAACGGTAAAAAATATAAAAATATGATTTTAGTAGCGAGTGGAAAAGAGAGTAGTGCTGATGTGATAAGTTCTGTCGTTGTTCTTTTATCTTCTATTTTGATGCAATTTTCGGATAAGATCACATGGTTAAAATACACAGATATGTTAGCGACTATAATTGTTGGATTATTCGTCGTTCATACTGGCTTTCATATTATAAAAGAAAATGTTAGTATTATGTTAGGCGAGCAGGAGACAAATGAAGAATATCGCAAACCATTAATTGACTTTGTTTTGAAAGAACCACAAGTAAAATCAGTTGATCACTTTTATTTGTTAAAATATGGGCCATATTATACGCTCAATATGGAAATAAGTATGGATGGCACAATGACGTTAGAAGAAGTTCACAGTTTGGCACACAAAATTGAACAATCCATTCATAAAAAAGATAATAAGATTCAAAACATTCATATTCATATCAATTCTTGGAAAAAATAACAGCTTGTCAAAAAAGAATAAATTTGTTAAAATAAAAACATAAGAAATAGTAATATAGTGTGCGAATCCATGAAAAGTAAAGGGAAAATTTTGGTTGCGATATGCACACGAGAGGAGGGGTATTATATACCTCTCTTTTTTCGCAATATAAAAATACGTATTGGATGAAAGAGAAATGTATGATACAATCAAAATAGAAAAGAATAGAAGAAGGAGTGAATAAAAATATGGAAAGAAAAGGATTTACGTTAATCGAATTATTAGCGGTAATTGTGATATTAGCAGTAATAGCCTTAATTGCAACACCACTGATTATGAATGTGATCGAAGATGCGAGGGATGGAGCGTTAAAAAATAGTGCCAGATAT
>CALVJD010000038.1 GCA_944332005.1 uncultured Bacilli bacterium | reverse complement strand
ACTACTTTTTTTGGTAGTAGAATAGATGAATTTGTCCCAATCGGAAGTAAAAAAATGAAAAAAGTACCTCATGGTATTGCTCATTTTTTGGAACATAAGATGTTTGCACAACCAGATGGGAAAGATGTGATGGATTTATTTTCTGAAAGAGGAGCTAGTGTCAATGCTTATACTGCGTTTGATAGAACAGTTTATCATTTTAGTTCAAATACAGCATTTGAAGAAAATTTAAATACTTTGTTAGATTTTGTACAAAATTTATATATTACAGAAGAAAACGTAGAAAAAGAAAAAGGTATTATTATCCAAGAAGCAAAAATGTATTTGGATCGTCCTGGAAGTCGCCATTATTATGCGTTATTAGATCAAATGTTTTCAAAAGATTCTGTTCGATATCCAGGAATTGGTTCCATTGAAGATATTCGATCAATAACAGTAGAAGAATTACAGATGTGTTATGATACTTTTTATCATCCTTCTAATATGATGTTAATCATCAGTGGAAATGTAGATCCTGATAAAACATTATCTATCATCAAAGAAAATCAAAGTAAAAAAACGTTTGGTATAGCTCCAAAAATAGTAGTAAAAAAGTATTCTGAACCAAAAACGGTTCATAAGAAAAACATCGTTTTACACATGAATGTTAAAATTCCAAAAATTTCTTATAATTTTAAAATCGATATGCGTAATTGGGATACGAAAAAACGTAGAATATATCTTACTTTGTTATCTTTCTTTTTCGATATGCATTTTGGCTCTCGTTCTATTCTTTTAGATCGATTAAAGAAGCAACACATCATCAGCAATAATTTAGGATATAGTGTAACGAATTATGGAGATTATGCGGTATGTAGTATCGATGGAGAAACAGAATTTCCAGAGAAATGTTTAGAAATTCTGCAAAATGAATTATATCAAGCAATCATAACAAAAAAAGATTTCGAACGATATAAAAAAGTTGTTATCAGTGATATTATTTATGCAAGTGATGACATTTATGATATTAACTCAAGATTTTTAAGTCAAATGGCGCATTATCGTCAAGTGTTTGTAAATAATATAGAAGATATTCGTCATTTTACTTTTTCAGCATACCAAAAAGCTATGAAAGAAATATCATTACAAGAATATGGAACGATCATCTTATTGCCACAAAAAAATTGAAAAAGAAAGAAAAATCTGCTAAAATGAAATTGTAAAGAGAATAGTAAAATAGTGTGCGAAAGCAAGGAAAAATTTGGTTGCAATGAGCACACGGGGGGGGGCATTATATGCCCCTCTTTTTTGTTGGAAGGATGATAGAATGAAAAATCAATTAAAGCAAATGATCTCTTTTTTATTAGGTGGACTACTTATGACTTCTATTAGTGTTTATGCCGTCACAACCTTATATGAAGCAAACGAGGTCGGATATGATAATAGTAGTAGTGGAACCAGAAAAACAGAAGTACAAAGTGCTTTAGATGAATTATATGAATTATCAGAAAGTGCAGAAAGTATTACCGGCAATTGTAATCAGGTAGCTAAGCCCAATCTAGGAACTGATTTAATTCCTATTACATTATCAAATGATGGAACAGTAACGTATGCGGATACTAGTACAGAATGGTATAACTATTGTGAAAAAGAGTGGGCAAATGCCATTCATTTAATCGATAACCCAAGTAAAGAATATAAGATCGGAGATATTATCGAAGAGAGTGATATTAGAAGTTATTTTGTATGGATACCGAAATATAAGTATAAACTGTGGAATGTGAATGTAACGGATACCTTAACACTCGCTCATTCGATCGACATTATCTTTGATACGAATAATACGACGGATATCGAAGGAGAATCATGTGCTACCCCAATGAATAGCGGAGAAAGTGGAAACTGTAATAACGGAGAATATATGACCCATCCAGCATTCATCAGTATGGATGTAGATGGATTCTGGGTAGGGAAGTTTGAACCAACTGGATCTATCACTAATATTACCGTAAAACCAAATCTTTCATCGATTCGAAACTTAAATGTTTATAATTTATTTGTAAATTCCTATAACTATTCAAGAGAGAATGATTCGCATATGATGAAGAATACAGAATGGGGAGCAGTCGCTTATTTAAGTCATTCTATTTATGGAATCGATGATGAAGTAAATATCAATAATAATAGTTCTTTTATAACAGGAAGCAGTAGTTTACTGACACTTCAACAAGGGACTTATCTAGGAACATATGGAAATGGAAGTAATTATAATATGCCTTATAATACGGAATTAGGATATTTAGCTAGTACAACCGGAAATATTACGGGAATTTATGATATGTCTGGTGGTTCCCATGAATTTGTGGCAGCTTACCGAGAAAATACCTATGGAAGTAGTGGATTCAATGCTACCAATATAAAAAATTATGATAGTAAATATTTTGATGTTTATTTGAGTAATAGTACTCAGACAACTTATCAAAATCGTATTTTAGGAGATGCGACGGGAGAAATGGGACCATTTATTACTTTTAAAGATGGTGATGGAGGATCTCGAATTCATAATCAATGGTATTCTGATTTTTCTCCATTTGTAAGTTCATTTAGTCCATGGTTTATGCGAGGTAATTGTGATGAGGATGGAGTCCTTGCAGGTCAATTTGCGCTTAATAGTAATGCTGGTGTAGCAAATATTTACTATTCCTTTCGTTTAGTTTTAACTCCACAAAACATGGTATAAATTTATTATAAGAGAATAGATTGATAGTAAGTTGTAATTATTTTGTATTTCACCAGTTATTTTTCTTGACAATATTTGTCGAAAAAGGTAAATTAAAAGTAGGAAAGGAGTGAAATGATGTTTTGTGGTGAATGTGGAGCCAAAAACAAAAAAGGTAGTCTATTTTGTGCGGAATGTGGAGCTCGTTTAGAAGGATCCGAAGTAGATGTTACAGAAAAAAAAGAAGAAGTAGAGGGAAGTAAACCTAAAAAGCCAATGTCAAAAAAGCAAAAATTTATTGCTTTAGGGATCGTGTTAGTAGTGGTCATTTTAGGAATTGGATATAAACTTGTAAGTGATGCTACAAGTCCAAAGGCAATTGCTAAAAAATATATTACAGCTTTAGTAGATTCAGATTGGGATTATTTATATCAATATATTGGAATTGAAGGAGATCATACATTTGTATCAAAGGATATTTTTGAAGATTTGATGTCTGAAAATATTGATGGTACGGAAATAAGTAATTTTAAAATAAAAGATGTTACTTATAGTAGTGGAAATTTGAATGCCGAAGTTGACTTTGTATATACGACAGAAGATAATAGTTCGGAACAGGAAGGAACTGTTTATTTAACTAAGCAAAAAGATAAAAAGTATCTATTCTTCGATGATTGGAAAATCTCTAATTTTAATCAATCTTCGATGATTGTAGAAGATTATGAAATTAAAGTGTTAAAAGATTCGACTGTCACTTATGCAGGGGTCGAAGTTGATAAGAAATATAGAGATGAGAATCAGTCAAACGAACAATATGATGTTTATCTTTTGCCACAAGTATTTATGATGGAAACAACATTGAAAGTAATACTTCCTGGTGGTCTAGAAGTAGAAGATACGGTTTCACCAAGTTCTTACTATACAAGTTATACGGTGAACTTTGATGAAGATAGTTTATCAGAAGCAGAAAAGACGAAGATTACAAATCAAGTAAAAGAAGATTTGACGTTACTTTATACGAAAGCGACTGCGAATACTGCTTTTGCCGATTTCCAAGGTGAGCTTGCCAAAGATGGTCTTGATTTAACAGCTTTACAAAATGATTATCAAGAATTGGTTACGGATTTATTAGATGCTTCTAATGTGTTGACAAGTATTAATTTTACTGGTGCAGTAATCAGTGATGTTGAACTTACATCAGCTGGTAATTTAGAAATTGATATGCGCGTTAATTATGATTATACCGTTTCCTATACAAGTTGGAATGATGAAGTATCAACGCATAGCGATTCGGATTATAATTATGTGACCGTAGTTCTTAATTATGATAATGGATCATACTATTTGGTAGGAGTAGATGATCTTATGACTTATTTTTCTAGATATTAAAAAGAGGAGTGAAAAAAATGGCAAAATTTTGTACAAAATGTGGGAAAGAATTAGTCGATGGAAAATGTCCTGACTGTGGAAAAGAAAGTCCCAAAAAAGAAGTAGTAGAAACAAAGAACGGCTTTGATTTCAATGAATGTGTAAATAATTACATCGAAGCTTTAAAAGGAATGTTTACAAAACCGATCGATACGGTTAAAAAGTTTTCAAAAGCGAAATATTTTACATTAGGAATGATTGCTTTAATCATTAGTTGTATTGTAACAGGTATTTTCGTTTATTGCTTGTTAAATGAAATAATAGAATCTCTTGGCGTATTATCACTTGCAATCTCTACAGGAGATCTACCATTTATGCGTGTCTTCTTATATGGTGTATTATTTAGCGCTGTTCAATATGCAGTATTAGGATTTATGATCTATTTGTTAGCTGCAAAACTATTTAAAGATAATATTGATATCAAATCATGTTTTGCTTTAGTAGGCGTATGTTCTATCTTTACGACTGTTACGACTTTAGTAGGATTAATTTGTATCTATTTATCTACGACTGTAATGTTGGTTGTTCTTGTACTAGCAAGTCTTCTTAACTTATTATACTTATATCATGGACTTGTCGAAGTAACGAAAGTGGACAAAAATCGCATTGCTTATGTTTTAGTAGGAGCTCAAGCAGTTGCAAGCTTTATCGTTCTTTACGTTTTACCTAAATTACTATCTTAGGGAATATGGAAAAGGGATTGATTTCATCCCTTTTTTCGTTTATAATAGTAATAGTTTTTGAAAGGCAATGAAAAAGAGTAGTAGTTATTTTCTCGTTATTAGAGACAAAGTGGTTGGTGAAAACTTTGATCGAGGGATAATGAACTTGCTTTGGAGTCCTCGTACGAGCGTATATCTGCGTTAAAGATTTGAGAGCATAAGTATTATGAATTAAGGTGGTACCGCGGATATTCGCCCTTAACTGATAATACTTTTTTTGTAAATGGAGGAGTTATGGAAGAATTCGTTTTGTATGTATTATGTTTTTTATTCGTTTATTTGATTTATGTTTGTTTGATTGTCTTACGAAAGAAAAAATTAAACAAATATCGTACGAGTACGGAAGTCCGTTACTTAGAAGGTAGGTATAAGATCGATGTCGATCGTATGAACTTAAAGAAATTAGCCAATACAATGGCATTAGCGAATGCTTTTATTATCGCCAATGTCGTAACGATTATCGGTTTTATCGATCATCTTGTCTTAAAGCTATGTGTAGGTTTCATCGTATTGATTCCGATGATTTTGATTGTCTACCATCTATTAGGAAAGCACTATCAAAAAAAGTATGGAAAGCAAGCAAGAAAAACAAAAAAAGTTTAAATATGATAGATAGGAGAAAGAATTATGTATAATGAATATAATTTTACAGAAATAGAAAAAAAATGGCAGAAATATTGGGAAAAACATCATACATTTCAAGCATCCAATGATAGTAAGAAAGAAAAGTTCTATTATTTAGTAGAATTTCCATATCCAAGTGGAGCAGGGCTTCATGTGGGACATGTAAGAAGTTATACGGCTTTGGATGCGATGGCACGTAAGAAGAGAATGATGGGATACAATGTACTTTATCCAATGGGATGGGATGCTTTTGGACTTCCTGCTGAACAGTATGCAATTAAACATCATATTCATCCAAGTGAGGCAGTAAAAGAAAATATTCAAGTGTTTAAAAAACAAATTCAAGATTTAGGAATATCATTCGATTGGAGTCGTGAATTTGCAACGACGGATCCAGAATATTATAAATGGACGCAGTGGCAGTTTCTACAGTTTGTAAAACATGGTATGGCTTATAAGGCAAAAGCAGAAATCAATTGGTGTCCAAATTGTAAGATCGGTTTAGCAAACGAAGAAGCTGCTGGAGGCATATGTGAACGTTGTGGAGGACCAGTCGAGAAGAAGGAAAAAGAACAATGGATGTTGCGTATGAGTGACTATGCAGAAAAATTATTAGCTGGTCTTGATGATACAGAGTTTTTGGATCGCATTAAAATTGCTCAGATCAATTGGATTGGGAAAAGTGTTGGTGCTGAAGTCAACTTTAAATTGAAAGATACGGATGATGTTCTGACCGTATTTACAACGAGATGTGATACTTTATATGGAGTAACATTTATGGTTGTTTCACCAGAACATCCTTATTTAGAAAAATATAAAGATCGTATTTCTAATTATGAAGAAGTGAAGAAATATCGTGATCTTGCCCATCGTAAATCAGAAATCGAAAGAACGGATATGACGAAGGAAAAGACGGGAGTACGTCTAGAAGGTTTAATGGCGATTAATCCTGTGAGCGGTGAGGAAATACAGATATGGGTGAGTGATTATGTTCTTATGAATTATGGAACGGGTGCGATTATGGCCGTACCTGCTCATGATGAGCGTGACTACGCATTTGCTCGTAAATTTAATATCCCGATTGTCGAAGTTATCAAAGGTGGAGATATTTCAAAAGAAGCTTATATTGGTGATGGTGAAATGGTAAATTCAGGGATTTTAAATGGAATGACCAATAAGAAAGAAGCGATCGAAAAAATGCTTATCTTTCTTCAAGAAAAAGAAATTGGGCACGGGAAGGTTAATTATCGTCTTCAAGATTGGGTTTTCTCACGTCAACGTTTTTGGGGAGAACCAATCCCTATGATTTACTGTGAAGAATGTGGTTGGGTACCGGTTCCAGAAGAAGATTTACCAGTTTTACTTCCTGATGTCGCATCTTATGAACCAACGGATAATGGCGAAAGTCCACTTGCGAAAATTGATGAATTTGTTTCTACTATTTGTCCAAAATGTGGAAGACCAGCTCGTCGTGAGACCGATACGATGCCAAACTGGGCTGGATCAAGTTGGTATTATCTTCGTTATATGGATCCACATAATAAGGATACTTTCGCTAGCATGGATGCGATGAAGTATTGGGGTATGGTCGATTACTACAATGGTGGTATGGAACATGCGACACGTCATTTATTATATGCTAGATTTTGGCATCGTTTCTTGTACGATCAAGGATTCGTACCTTTTCCTGAACCATTTAAAAAACGTGTTGCTCACGGGATGATCTTAGGAGAAAACGGCGAAAAGATGAGCAAAAGCAAAGGGAATGTTGTAAATCCTGATGATATGGTACGTGAATATGGGGCAGATGCACTTCGTACTTACGAAATGTTTATTGGCGATTATGCTTCTGATGCAGCATGGAGTGAAAATGGTCTAAAAGGTTGCAAACGTTTCTTAGATCGAGTATATCGTATGAAAGATCGTCTAAATGAATCTGAAAAATATACACCATCTTTAGAGATTGCCATCAATCAAACAATTAAAAAAGTCGATGAAGATTTGGATAATATGAAATATAATACAGCTGTATCCGCACTTATGATTTTACTTAATGAGTTTGATGCAAAAGAAACCATTTCTCGTAAGGATTATCATACCTTCTTGTTACTTCTAAATCCAATTGCACCTCACATTACAGAAGAAATCAATGCGTTATGTGGCTTCGGAGCACCCCTTTGTGAATCTAGTTGGCCTACTTATGATGAAACAAAATTGGAAAATGATACGTTCCAGTTGGTTGTTCAAGTCAATGGAAAAGTAAGAGGAAAAATCGATGCTCATTCTAATACGACGAAAGAAGAAATGGTGTCACTCGCAAAGCAAATCGAAAATGTTCAAAAATTTATTGAAGGAAAAGAAATTGTAAAAGAAATTGTTATTCCAAAGAAATTGGTTAATTTGGTTATTAAGTGATATTTATTTGAAATCTTTTAGCAATATAAAAAAATAATATATTGTCAAAAAGAAATAAATCTGTTACAATGAGATTGTAAAAAAATAATAATATAGTGTGCGAAGGCAAGAAAAATAACGAAAATTTTTGTTTGCAATATGCACACGGGGGAGGGGTATTATATACCTCTCTTTTTTTGCGTTGGAAGGATGATAGAATGAAGAAAGTATTAGTTGGAATGATTATTGGTGGATTATGTATGATGACACTTACTGCTTATGCGGTAACAACCTTATATGAAGCGAGGGAAGTAGGATATGATAACGCCAGTAGTGGGACCAGTAATACCGATGTACAAGGAGCATTAGATGAACTCTATGAATTATCGGAAACGCATTGCCCAGATGGATATATATGTACAAAACTAACAGGAGTAGAATTATTATTATCCAAAGCAAACGATGCTAGTATTACGAATTATGAAGAGGGAAATAAAGGAGAGATGTATACATTCTCCCATGAAGCAACGGAACAAACAGAAGCATTAACGGATTATCGCTATATAGGAGATCAACCAAATAATTATATTACCTTCAATAATGAGACATGGAGAATTATTGGAGTGATCGAAGGACGAATTAAGATTATCAAAGATGAATTCCTTGGATATCTAGCTTGGGATAGTGAAGATATCAACGATTGGACGACTGCATCCCTTCAACAAACACTCAATAATGGAACAGGGAGTTGGAAGTTAAATGAAACGGCAACAAATCAAGTCGATACGGTTACTTGGTATCTAGGAGGAAGTTCCACTTATCGTGGACTATCCGGAGAAGATTATTATGCTTTTGAAAGAGGAACTATGGTATATAGTGGAAGACCAACAAGTTGGAATGGGAAAGTAGGATTAATGTATCCAAGTGATTATATCTATACGTATGCCTATGGAGTCGATGATACCTGTTATAATGATGGATATACCTGTAACAACGGAACACCAAGTAGTGGATGGCTGTTTAATAGCGATTACCAATGGACCATGTCCCCGTATTCCAGCAACTCGCGCAGCGTGTTCTATGTGTACAGTACGGGCTATGTGGACTACAGCTACGGCGTCACGTACGCGCATGGAGTTCGCCCCGTCGTCCATCTGAGATCGGATATCTCGCTCTCAGGCTCTGGTACGGTGAGTGATCCATACCAAATTATTGATTAACAAATAATTGACAAAATATTTACAAAGTAAAAAACCGATAATGCGGTTTTTTCTTATGTGGATAAAAGATTATTTTTATCAATTTTCTTAAATATATATTTCATTTTGTAAAGAAAAACGGTATAATTAAATTAGAATGGAGTGAGACATGATGATAGGAATCAAGATACCAGGAATGAAAAAATTAACTAATACCAAAAAAAATGGTATTTATAATAAACCAAAATATGTTTACATACCTCTGATTAGTCAAAATGATACGAATATAACTATCATTGCCAAAAAAGGGGATTATGTTTATAAAGGAAGTGTTATTGGAAAACGTAAAGGGAACTTACGCATTCCGATTCATTCGAGTGTAAGTGGGACTGTCGTTGGTTTTGAGGAGCGCCCTTATCTAAATGGTAGCATCGTAAAATGTGTCAAGATTGAAAACGACTTTAAAGAAAAAGAAGAAGTAAAAAAAGAATCACACAAGACACTCAATCATTATACGAAAAAACAGTTTATTAATTTGATAAAAGAGTGTGGAATTGTTGGATTAGGGGGAGCTGGCTTTCCTACTTATGTTAAGTATGATACGGATAAGCCTATTAAAACATTACTTATCAATGCAGTTGAATGTGAGCCTTATATTACTGCTGATTATGCGTTGATGATGGAAAAGTGCGAAGAAATATTGGAAGCAATTGATGCGATACTAGAAATTTGTCATATTGATGAAGGAATTATTGCGGTTAAAAAGAATAATACTTCGTTAATTAAATTGATCAATAGTTTTATTGGAACGTATTTAAAAATTAAATTGGTGGAAGTACCGAATCAATATCCGATGGGATGGGAACGCAATCTAATTAAACAAGTAAAGCATGTTACGTATCAAAATCTTCCCATTGAAAAAGGAATCGTCGTCAATAATGTATCGACCATTTATGCGATTTATGAGGCATTAAAATATGAGCGACCTTTAACGGAACGTGTGGTTACGTTTACTGGCGAAATGTTAAAAGAACCGAAGAATGTGTTAGTGAAGCTAGGAACGCCTGCGCATGAAGTAATTGAGTCATTAGGAGGATATAAGCGTAATAAAAATATTCGTTTTGTTGCAGGAGGCCCTATGATGGGAGTGGCAGAGCCGAATGATGATTTGATCGTGACATCGAATTTAAATTGTGTTTTAGTATTAAAAGAAGGGAAAGAGAGTTTACCAAGTGAATGTTTACGATGTGGGAAATGTGTCAGTGTATGTCCTGCTAAACTATCACCTGTTTTAATCAAAGATTATTTAAAAAAGCCGGAACGTTTAAAAGAATTGGAGCCAAATCGCTGTATCGAATGTGGACTTTGTACTTATATTTGTCCATCTAAAATACTCGTTCGTGAATTTGTAAAAGAAGCAAAAAAGAAAAGTAGGGAGGGATAAGATGAAAGAGTTTCATGTGAGTAAAGGCACCCATATCAGAAGCAATAATAAAACAAGTCGTATGATGTTTCACTTGTTGATTGCTTTGATTCCAATTATTGTTTTTGCTTGGTATAAGAATGGTTTGCAGCCTTTCTTAAATGGGGATGCAACCTTTTATGGAATGATCCTTCCGTTACTTTTTGTTGGTGTATCTACCTTGACTACTTTTCTCGTAGAATTATTATATGGGGTTTTATTCAAGAAAAAAAGAGGAATGGATATTCTAAAGTATCCAATTGAAACTTATAGTTTCTTTCCGGGTTTATTTTTAGGACTAATTCTTCCTATTAATACTTCGTTTCCTATTTTGATATTAGGTGCAATGTTCGCAACGATTGTTGGAAAGTTAGTATTTGGAGGATTTGGACATAATATTTTTAATCCTGCGTTACTAGGAAGATTATTTGTAATTGCGACTTATGGAATTGTGATTGGCGAAATAGGCGGATATTTAAATCCTAGTGAATTAGATGCTGTCACGACAGCAACACCTCTTACCAATGCCTCTTTAGTAAATGGAATTGGTACTTATCAAACATTAGTAGAACCTTATGGTAGTTTGTGGAACTTTTTCTTTGGAACCATTCCTGGTGCGGTAGGAGAGACGAGTGCTTTTTTATGTATTCTTGCTTTTCTATATTTAAGCTTTCAAAGAGTGATCAAATGGAAAATTCCGGTTGTCTATGTCTTGACGGTTTTCTTTATGACTTTTTTGATTGGAAATTATCATGATTTAGGTATTTGGTATCCACTGTTTGAAATATTATCAGGAGGATTAATGTTTGGAGCAGTCTTTATGGCAACCGATCCTGTAACAAGTCCGACTACTCCAGTAGGACAGATCTTATATGGTTTATTTTTAGGAATTCTAACAGTTGTATTCCGTTATTTGACACCACTTCCAGAAGGTGTTTTGACTAGTATTTTAACGATGAACTTATTTGTCTTCATCTTAGATCGTATTGGATCGAAAGCTCGTTTTAACTTTGTAAAGTCGGTGATCCCATTCTTGATTGCTTGGGTATTGATTTTAGGATTAGGTGTATGGATTGGAAGTTCTCATTCTCTTCCAGAAGAAGGAACAGATCCAAATTATACGATCGAAAGTAAGCAAGTAGATGGAGATACGGTCACTTATATCGTAACTGAAAAAGGGTATGTAGGTCCGATTAGGGCGCAAATTATTCTAGAGCATGGAACGATTCGTTCTATTGAAGTGTTATCGCAAAGTGAATCTTTCTATTCACGAATCGAAAGTGCGGATTATATCGACCGTTTGATCGAAAATCAAAATAATTTAGAAGAGTATGATACCGTAAGTGGGGCGACCGTCACTTCGACAGCTTTGAAGAAAATGGTAATCAATACGTTAAATGATTATCGAGTAAATGGAAAAGAAGAAGTAGAAGGAGAGGAAGAGACTGTTGAACCAGATTTCGAAGTATTGGAAAAAGCGTCATCTGGTACGACGACAACTTATATCGTAACTCAAAAGAGTTTTGGTGGAAAAACGAGAGCAGAAATTGTTTTTGAAGAAGGACAAGTATCTTCGATCGAGATATTAGAAGCACCTGATACTTATCAGAATACGGTAATCGATGCCGATTATTTAGAAGAGTTGATCAATGCTTCTGATTTGAACGATGTAGATGCCGTAAGTGGGGCTACCATTACTTCCGGAGCATGGAAGGAAATGCTTGCATCTACGATCGAAGATTATGAAGGAGGAGCAGATGAAGAATAAGAAGTTACAAGGTATTCTTGTATTAACCCTTACCGCATTTATCTGCTCTTTTCTTATTTATTTTGTTCGTGTGATAACTGGTTAGGAGGAAAAATGAAAACAATTATCAATGGTATTACAAAAGAAAATGCGATTTTTGTATTGATGTTAGGTTTATGTTCCGCTTTAGCAGTAACAACCACTTTTGAAAGTGCTTATGTAATGGGAATCTGTGTGTTAATCGTCCTTTTAGGTTCTTCTTTTCTAATTTCTTTATTATCAAAATGGATTCCCGATCATGTTCAAATCCCAGTATATATTTTAATCATAGGAACATTTGTGACGATTCTTGAGATTTTTCTTGAGTCCTATGTTCCTAAACTACACGATGTCTTAGGTATTTATTTACCATTAATCGTCGTTAACTGTATTGTTTTAGGAAGAAGTTTGTCTGTTTACTCCAAAGAAACGTTAGGAAAAAGTTTACTGGATGCTTTGGGTATCGGGCTTGGATATCTATTTGCTCTCATGGTGATTGCTTTTTTCAGAGAAATATTGGGGACGAATACATTAACGCTTATGGATCATATTTCTTCTTTGACAGGATATCGTGCAGTTTATCATATTCCAAATAATAGTATCTTACCAATTTCGATATTGAAAGAACCTGCTGGTGCCTTTCTAACTTTAGCTTTACTTATGGGTTTTTTCAATTTACTTCGAGCACATAAGAAAGGACGTGTTTAAATGAGTTTAGCGAGTCTTTTCGTGATGAGTGCTTTGACTAGTAATATTGTATTAACAAAATTTCTAGGTATTTGTCCTTTTATGGGAACGAGTGGTTCAACCAAGAAAGCATTTGGTATGGGAGTATCCGTAACGTTAGTTGTTACATTATCGAGTATCATTACTTACTTTCTTTATCATTATGTATTAGTACCGAGTAATAGTACTTATTTAGAAACATTGGTATTCATTTTAGTGATTGCTTGTTTCGTTCAGATTTTAGAACTTTTTGTCAAACGTTTCTTTCCTAGTCTCCATCAATCATTAGGTATTTATCTACCTCTTATTACTACGAATTGTGCGGTATTGGGAATCATGTTACTCAATATTTCCAATGAGTATACCTTAACAGAGACGATTGTCTCTAGTATTGGAAGTAGTGTTGGCTTTACGCTTGTAATCTATGTATTTTCCAGTATTCGCGAATATTTGGATACAAGAAAAGTTCCAAATTGTATGAAAGGATACCCGATTGCTTTTATTGTAGCTGCCATTATGGCTCTATTATGTGCGAGGTATGTGGGAATATGTTGGGTTTCTTATTATTGATAGGTTTATTTGTGTTGCTAGTGTTGTTTTCTAAAAGGAATACATCACATTGTCAAGACTGTCCAATGAATCGGAGGTGTCATAAATGAATGGAGTATGGATTGTGACGGGAATTGCTTTTGCTTTCAGTGTTCTACTAACTATTTTAACCGCTCTTTTTAGTAAAAAAGAAATAGAGGAAGAAGATATTATCAAGCATCTTCCAGGTTATAATTGTGGCGTTTGTGGATTTGGAAGTTGTTCTGGTATGGCGAAAGCTATCTTAGAAGATCCTAGGAATTATGAAAAATGCAGGCCGATGAGAAAGAACGAAAAAGAAGCATTTCAAACCTATTTGAAAGAAAAAGGATTATGGAAGTAGAGGTGTCAAAATGTTAGAATTAGCAAAATTAGACGATCTTGATGAAATTATGATCGATATTGATGAGGTTAAAAAATTGTTTCAAGCTAGGGGGCTTAGAACTTGGCCAGAAAATTACCCTAGCATTGAAATGGTAATGCGCGATATTCAAGAAGAACGTATTTATATATGGAGAGAGAATAATCGTATTGTAGGTTCTTTTATGTTTGCCACAAACACGAACGATCCACACTATTACGAAGTAGATTTTCATTATACGGATGATCCTAATTACGGACTTATTCATCGTATGAATGTAATACCCGAATATCAAAAAAGGAGAATCGAATATGAAATGTTAGAAGGTATTGAAAAAGTAGCTATTGATAGACATATTAGTTATCTTAGAACAGCGATTACGAGTGATAATAAAATGATGTCCAAAATATTAGAAAATTTAGGTTATCAAAAAACGGGAGAAGTTTCTAGTATCGATAATATAATGCGTTGTGGATATGAAAAAAAGCTTGTCAGAGAATGAAAAATTTGCTAAAATGAGATTGTAAGAAAATAGTAATATAGTGTGCGAAAGTAAGAAAAATTAAGGAAAAAAATGATTGCTATATGCACACAGGAGGGGTATTATATACCTCTCTTTTTTGATGAAGAAAAGTAGAAATAGGAGTGAAAAAACATGAATTCAGAACAAAATCATTTTAATAATTCTAACCAAGTAGGGAATACCAATATTCCAAACAATCAAGCATTAACCAACAATGGAAATTTAAATAGTTCGAGCGATCAAAATGGGAGGAATCCATCTTTTGTATCCAATTCAATACTTCCACCAACAGATGGAGAAAGCAAGAATTCTACATTAGAAAATCAGGGAATAGATAACTTATCAAGTTCTAATTTGATGAATCAATCTAATCGGTCTATTTCGTCATCGATGGACGAAATAGAAATCGATCATCGGCCGTATTAAATTGGGAAAATGTTTCGATGTCAAGGGAAGTTTCATCGTCTGGAAATATTTCACCATCGACGAATGAACCAAAAATAGATGTCCATACAAATAATCAATCTAATCCCGTTTCTCAAGCTGATTTAATGCCACTATCCAATAAAGCGGAACACTTTGAAGGACCAGCGAATAACGGGATCAATGATCAAGAACTTTTAAAAGCTTTTATTGGCTTTAACTATGAGAAGATTACGACAAGATCTTTTAATTGGAGTGGTTTTTTCTTTACCGATAGTTATGTTTTATATCGCAAAATGTTTCTATATTGGCTTTTGTTACAACTCCTTGATATGATCTTACTAAATAATATTATAGTATCGTTGATTGTTGGTATTGCTTTTGGATTTGCCGTTAACCCAATCTACCTTGCTTTTGCCAAACGAAAAGTTGCGGAAATAAAAGCGAAAAATCCAAATAAAAGCATGGGAGAATTAAGAACGATATGTGCTATCAAAGGTGGAACAAGTATAGGAGTGGTTCTTTTATTTATCATTTTACAAACTTTAATTATAATTGGTAGCGTATACATTATGGTATCTGTATTAACATAAACGTCATCATTTTAATCAAAAATATTGAAGCAATAAAAAAATTGTGTTTTGACACAATTTTTTGTTATGCTTCGATCTTATTTACTTTGTTCAATGTTCTAAGTTCTCTAGCACTGATTCTAACTTGTTTTCCATTATCTAATGTGATTTTTTGTAAATTTGGTTTTTGCGCATGTCTTGTAGCATTACAAGCATGACTTCTTCTATTTCCAAATAATGGAGTTTTGTTTGTTACTTTTTTTGCCATATTGTGTTTCCTCCTTTAAGATTTCGTTTTTTCTTTGCTTTTTAACTTTATCATATTCTCGTTTGTAAGTCAAGATTAATCATATAATTCATTTTTAAGTAATTCAATGTTATTGTTCATAAGTGAAAGGTAGTTTTGATTATCATTTCTTTCTTCATCTGTCAAATTGGAAAGAGAGTGAAGGGTGATAAGTTCTACATCTGTTTTTTCTTGAATTTCTTTTATTGTATCATTTATTTCTTCGTTTTGGAGAGTAAAGATATAACTGTTTTCACCACTATCGATCAGTGCCGTAACATCAGCAATTTTCTTTTCTGTTAAATCTTCGTTTTCTTCAAGAGAAATAACGGTAAAACCATATTTTTCTAAGAATTTGAAAACATCGTTTGATACGATCAATGTTTTATTATCGCTACTATCCATCATCAACTTTATTTTAGCGTCGAGATTCGATACTTCGATTTTTAACTGTTCGTATTGCTCTTCAATATCGTTTTTTAAATAATGATTATTGATATATTCTTCTAGACCATCACGAACATTTTGAGCCAACATTAGAAAGTTCGATGGATCCAACCATAATTCTTCGATGCCATAACTATATTCCATAGTAAGTGATGTATCGATAATACGAAGATTTTTATTATGATTGAACATGGGAATGACATAATCTTTTTCCGAACTTAATCCATTAAACACAAATAAGCTAGCCTTACTGTAGTCTAAGATCTGTTTATCTGTGAGGGTATAATCATTGATGTTGACACCATCTGGATAAATGCTATAGACAGTACTATGAGCACCATATAAGCGTTCGACAATATATTCGATTGGGTATGCTGTCGCATAAATATCAATATCCTCTAAATTATCTCTTTTAAAACATCCAGTCGCATAAAAAGAAAGGACTGTCATCATTAATAATATCGTTATTTTTTTCATTTTTTTTCTCCTTTTTTTGGTACGGGATCATATCCGTAAGTTCCCCATGGATTACATTTTAAAATACGTTTGATTGCTAAGAAAGAACCTTGCAAACTGCCATATTCTTCGATTGCTTCAATAGCATAGTTGGAACAAGTCGGAATGTGTCTACAAGCTGAATGCCATGGCCCTGGAATTTTTTGATATAATTTGATACCTTTTATTAATATCCGTTTCATATTTTTATTATACTAGAAGAGGTAACAAAAGTAAAGAAAGAGAAAATTGAAAAGACAGGATAACCATGTTATAATGAAATTGTGATGTGTATGTGGAAGTTAAAAGAAATAGGGAAAACGGTTATTTGTTTTTTGGGAATGATTATTCTATTATGTTTTATCGCAAGCTTTATAAAAGTATGTTCTCATGAATTACCATGGAGCCACTTATTGGAAGAAACAGGGCTATACTTTCTTTATACGATAGGATATGGTTCTTTAACGCAGGATACGGTACTTCAACAAGTATTCGCCATGATTGGCATCATTTCTTTAAGTTTAATGGGAACTTTTTTGACGATTAATTTGTTTTGGCGTATCGATGATGTTAAAATACGACCTACCATCGAGTGGCAAAAAGAAAAAGAACATTCTTATTTAACGTTTGAGATTCAAAATAAAGGAAGAAGTATTTGTGATTTAAAAGCAACGTTTATGACTTATGATGCTAGTGGTAATTTAATCGCTCAGAATTTCGAAGAATATACGTATCCTCTGTTAGTACGTGGTGCCAAATGGATGATGACGATGAATTTAAAAGAAACGTTTTGGTATCAAACGTTAAAAACGATGTTAGAAAATGATCAAGTTTCTCTTTATATGACATTTTCTTTAGTCGATGTTAAAACAGGACAAAGTAGTATCAAGGTTGTCTCTTGGAAAGCAAAAGACCTCGTTTCTGATGAATTAGAAACATTAACCATCAATATTAAAAATCCGATTATTCATTTATCACTGGAAAAGCTACAGGTAGTTGGTTACCAAAGTGTCGTACAGAAGTTAGATGATGCCGGAATGTCTTATGAATTTAGTAAGAAAAAAGATCGTTTTGCCATGCTTTATTTTTCTTATCATGACGAGGTAGAAAATTGGAATCGCTATGACGCTAATAAGACGAATTTTTGCTTTGAAATTGATAGTATGAAAGAAGCAATTGTTACCATCGAATTAAAAGGAAATGGAACGGTTTTTAAAAAAGAATATCAGCTAAAACCAAACGATAATTTCTTTTCCTTATCTTTGTCTTCGGTGCCGAGTACATTACTAGATAGTCTCGAAGAAGTTTGTTTTACTTTTTTTGCTTCCGAAAAGGGAAAAAATGAAATTCATATCAAAAAAGCTTATTTAGAACAATTTTAAATAATTCTATTGTTGGCAAGAAGAAAGAAATCATGTTATAATCAGAAAGGTGAGAATATGAAATTGTTAGAAGATTTACAAATAGAGACGAAACAAGAAAAACTCTATCAGACGGCTTTAACACATACAAGTTATGCGAATGAAGAGAATGTGACAAGTTATGAACGGTTAGAATATTTAGGAGATGCGGTTCTAGAGTTGATTATGACGGAATATCTTTATAAAAATACAGAATTAACCGAAGGAGAAATGACGAAAATGCGTGCTCACTATGTATGTGAAGAAGCCCTTTATGAGTATTCTCAGTATTTGCACTTAAATGATTATGTACGTTTAGGTAAGGGAGAAGCTGAAAATGGTGGAAAGTATCGAAAAGCGATTGTTGCCGATATTTTCGAGGCTTTCCTAGGCGCTATGTATCTTGATAAAGGAATGGATGAAGTGAAAAGATTTTTCTACAAACATATTATTCCTTTGATTGAGAATCATCAATTAGATTATATTCGTGATTATAAATCGGTGTTACAAGAGCTTGTTCAGACAGATAAACGTAGTTTAGAATATGTTTTATTAGAGGAAGAGGGACCTGCTCATAACAAAACGTTTACCGTTATTGTCAAAATCGATGATATTATTTATGGTAAGGGAATTGCTCATAGTAAAAAAGAGGCAGAACAAGAGGCTGCCAAAGATGCACTTAAAAAAAGTGTGAGCGGAAGCTTTGAAAGTATCGAAAAAGACTTGAAATAGATAGGAAAATACAGTAAAATAGGATAGTCAGAAAAGAAAGAGATGAGAAAATGGGAAGAGCATATGAAGTAAGAAAAGCAAGTATTCAAAAAACGGGAGCAGCAAAATCGAAGTTGTATTCGATGTATGCAAGAGAAATTTATCAAGCTGCTAAGAACGGTGGGATTGAATTAGAAGCCAATGCTACTTTGAAACGTTTAGTAGAAAAAGCGAAAAAAGAACAAGTGCCAGCAGATATTATCAAACGTGCGATCGATAAAGTAAATAGTGGAGCTGATGAATCTTATGATTCTGTTCGTTATGAACTTTTTGGACCTGCTGGATCTACGGTGATCGTTGATTGTTTGACAGATAATGTCAATCGTTCTGTAAGTGCGGTACGAACTGCTGTTAATAAATGCCATGTAAAAATGGGAGCGATTGGTAGCGTCGCATATATGTATGATAATTTATGTGTCGTTGGTTTTAAAGGATTAGATGAAGAGGCAACTTTGGAAGCCTTAATTAATGCTGGGTTAGATGTTGATGATATTGAAATGCATGATGGAGAAACGATTATTTATGGATCTCCAAGTGATTTATATGATATTAAAAGTGCGATTCAAGCAGTTCTTCCAAATGTTGAATTTGATACGGATGAAATTGTGATGATCCCAAAAGATAAAATTACATTGACTGGAGAAGATTTAGAAATCTTCAATCGTTTGCTTACCTTATTAGAAGATATCGAAGATGTACAAACGGTTTATCACAATGTAGCATTATAAAGCAGTAAGTGAAAAGTATTTTTGTTTTAGAAAAGAAAAAACATATAGGTTTCGCTATATGTTTTCTTTTTTCGACTTTTCTCGATAGAATGTTAGCATATAATCATAATAAGTTCCCGTTATTTTCCACTTGAAAAAATAACCGAAATACGTTATACTAAAGACAAACAAGACATAATGGGTTATGAAGTGTGTTGCGATACTTCTGTCATGCAAAACAATTGATCAACGTTGACATCTAACGCTTTGGATATTTTCAAAATGACGGTAAGAGAAACATTTTTATATTCTTTTCCAGATTCTATTTGTTTGATATACGAAGTACTTAAGTCGCACAGTTCTGCAAGTTCTTCTTGCGTCATATTAATTTTCTTGCGATAATGACGAATATTGTTGCTGAAAATATTATATTGAGCTGCGATTTCTTTATTACTGATCATAGTTGCACCCCTTTATGGAATATTTTTCCAAAATTCTAACAGTTTTATTTTCTCATATTTCTGTTAGAAACACAGTACACCAATAGTGGACTATTTATGTTATAATAAGATTAGAAAAGAGGATTTTTATGTATCGAAAATTAAAAGAATTGCGTAAAAAAAAGAAGCTAACAACGATGGATATGGCTGAAAAATTAGAAATTAGTAAACCATTTTATTGTCAACTTGAAAATCAAACGAGAAGATTATCTTATGATATGGCGGTTAAAATTGCAGGTGTTTTTGGGATGAAACCAGATAGTGTTTTTTATCATGATCACACGAATAGGGAAAATGAGGAAAATTAACATTTTCTCTTTTTTAATAATGGAATTTGTGATACACTAAAATTAGTTTATCAGTAGGGGGATGATGATGTGATCAAGAAGAATGTTCTACCAGCCGATACTTTTGTCGTCATCAATAAAACTGTGCTGAACGATCAAGATCGCAAATTATTAGTTATGCTTTATCAACCAATTATTGGACAAGTTGCGATCAGTCTCTATTTTTCTCTTTGGTCCTATTTAGATAAAAATGAATTGTTTTCGAAAGAATGGACACATCATCATTTAATGACAAATATGAGAATGAAATTATCAGAGATTATTGAGGCAAGAGAAAAATTAGAAGCGATTGGATTATTGAAATCTTATTTTAAGACCAATCATATTAATCATTATGCTTATTTGTTATATTCACCAATGCCAGCAAGTGAGTTTTTTAAAAATCCCATTTTGAGTACGTCACTATATAATAATGTAGGAGATACGGAATACAATAAAACGGTTGAATATTTTCGTATGCCTTCTTTAAACCTAAAGGATTATGAAGAGGTCACTTGTCATTTTGATGAAGTGTTCGAAGCGGTTCCTACCTCATCTTTGGAACATTTAGTAGGAGATATCAAAAGGAGAAATCACAATCCTATCGAATTGTTGTCAAAAATTGATATCGACAATGTTTTTTCTTTGATTCCTGATGAACTATTAAATCGGAAAAGTATTACCAAAGAAACGAAAGATCTCATTTATAAAATTAGTTTTGTCTATAACTTGAGTGAGGATGAGACAAGTGAATTAGTTCGAAATTCGATCAATGAAAGGAAGATGATCGATAAAGATCGTTTACGCAATAATAGTCGAAAATATTATCAATTTGAACATAGTGGTAAATTGCCAAGTCTTGTCTATCGTAATCAACCAGAATATTTAAGAAAGCCAGTGGGTGATACTTCACCAAGAGCCAAGCTGATTTATCAATTTGAGACGACCAGTCCTTATGATTTCTTATGTCGTAAGAATAAATACAATACTCTTTCCAAGAGTGAACGTGATATTTTGAGTTATCTTGCTCTTGATTTGAATATGAAGCCAGGAGTGATGAATGTTCTTCTTGATTATGTGTTAAAAATCAATGATAATAAATTGAATCGTTCATTTGTTGAAAGTATTGCTGGGCAATGGATGCGAAGTAATGTTCAGACGGTCGAGGAAGCGATGATGCTCGCGGAGAAAGAGTATCAAAAACGCAATCGATTAGTGACGAAGAAGAAGAACGTGATTGTGAAACCAGATTGGTTTGACAAAACAATCGAAAAACAGGAAGCATCGATCGATGAACAGAAAGAAATGGAAGAACTGTTAAAAGAATTTCAGTAAGTAGGTGAGTTATGAAAACATTAGAAGAAATTAATCCTTATCACGTAAACAAAAATCATCTGGCCAAAGAATACCTCGATGCATTAAAAGATCCTACTTTTAAAGAATTGACGGAAATTTTGAACCTACCAGATGAAATTTTGATGAAATATACTTCGATGTTACAAGATAGCGCCATCGAATATGAACATTGTAAAAATTGTAAAAATATTTTAGCTTGCCAAAATAAATTGACTGGATTTTGTTATCTTCCTTATGTTTCCAATGATGGGTTAATTTTTGGCTATCAAGCTTGTAAATTTCAAAAGAAAAAGCAAAAAGAAAGCGCCTATTTAAACAATATTTATCTATTCGATGTTCCAAACGAAATAAAAGAAGCCAAAATGTCGGACATATATAAAGATGATAAAAGTCGTTTTCAAGTGATTAAATGGCTCACGATCTTTATCAAAAATTATCCTGATGTTTCCAAAGGGTTATATTTATATGGGAACTTCGGATGTGGAAAAACGTATTTAATTGCAGCTACTTTTCACGAACTAGCCAAAAAAGGCGTGAAGAGTGCGATCGTATTTTGGCCAGAATGTTTACGCGATTTAAAAGCTTCCTTTGCGACGGATTTTAGTGAAAAATTTGAACGATTAAAAAAGATACCGCTACTTTTGATCGATGATATTGGAGCAGAGAATACAACGGTGTGGAGTAGAGATGAAATCTTTTGTCCACTTGTGCAATATCGCATGCAGGAGGGATTACCCACTTTCTTTACTTCCAATCTAACTTTGGAAGAATTAGAAAGTCATTTCAGTATCAGTAAAGAAAGTGTGGATCAAGTAAAAGCAAGACGAATCATCGAACGAATTCGCCAATTGACAGAAGAATTACAAATGATTAGTAAAAATTTGCGAAAGTAAGCAATGACAGGGTGGTGCAGTATGGACAAACGAGCGAAACAAATTGGAACGTATTTAAAAAAGCACGGAAAAACTTCGGTTTCTGGATTACGCGATTTTTCACATGCTAAATCGGATATGGAAACTTTACATTTTATCTGTGAGGTAATGGATGATGAAATCGATGACTTATGTGCCATCCGTCATAACAAACAATTAGCCCATTATTTTGAAAGTTATTTATCATCTATGGAAGAAGTGCGCTTAAGAAATCTAGAGGGAATTGACCATATTGTAGCACGTCTTAAGAAATTTCAAAAAAAGATCGATTTTGCATGTCATAAAAATGCGAAAAAGGGAAGAAAAAATGATATGTTCATAGAATCACGTACCAATTTGAGAAAAGTCAATAGCAAGTTAAAAGGTGTTATTGACTTTTTGTGTCTTAAGGAACTATCTTTCCCATATATTACTATTACAAAAGAGTCATTACAAAGATCGCTTATAGAATTATATCGTCTACTTTATAATCCTAAATTAAACCAATTAACAGATCAACAAAAGAAAAGAATTCAAAAAGACTGGGCAAAGTTAATGCTTTTAGCAGAACAACAAAGGTTGACAGAAGGAGATGTTCAAACATTCAAAAAGCAGATTCATGCTTTTATGATAGAACGAGTAGAAAAAACGAATGTTGAAAAGAATCCTTATGTGTTAGATTTTACCAATCGAAAAGTGTTTGCGATCGATACAAAACAAGCTATTTTCTTAGAAGATGCCTTTTGCATTGAATGGTTACCAAATCGTCATACTTATCTTCATATTTTTATTTTTGATTGTACTTATCTATCGGACGATAAATATTGTTATGAAAAAATACCGTATCTTTTTAACCAAGAATTTCATTCGAAACAGTCGTTTTCGTTTGGAAAGAATAAAGTACAACCAGCTTTGATGATTCGTTTAGAATTCGATGAAAATGACCGATATCTAGGAAATCCGTTTCTTTTTCGCGCTTATGTCAAGTTAGATGAGACGTTTTCTTATGAAGATGTCGATTATATTTTAGAGACAGAAAGAGGGAAAACAGATGAATATTACACCATCTTAAAAAAAGCACAGTCTTTATCACAACATCTTATTTGTAGTCGTGAAAAAGAGGAATGTAAGATAAGGAAAAGGAAAGGAGGAGAAACGATCGTCGAGGTTTTTATCAATACGACGGGTTATGTGATTGCAAGCTTATTTTATGAGAAAAATTTGCCGGCTATTTATCGGAGAAACGATATCGAAGATAAGATCTCTTACAACTCTTTAAAACCAGGTCCACATCGATTATTACGGTACCCAGTCTACTGTCAAACATTTAAACCATCCAAAAATGCTTCTGCTATTTATATGTTACATGCCATGAAAGAATTTTTGATCGATCGTAATGTTTTTTCTGAAAATCAGTTACAAGCTTATTTAGAGGAAGCAAAATTTTATATAGAAGAACAAGAAAAGAAAAAAAGATTAGAATATTAAAATATAGGAGAATATATGATAAATGAAATTGAAATAAAAGAACAAATAAAAAGTATATTATCAAGGCCAAATTTACCGTCGTTTTCCAAGTTTAAAGAAATGATTGATCCCACCTTACCAGATGCACTTTTTTACCACTTGATTTTGACTTATTTAAAAAAAGAAATTGAAACCTTTAAAACGACAAAAACATATGAAAAAAATCGTCATTTAAAAAATTGTTTTCATTATTTAAACTATGTACCTTCACAACTTGATTTATGTGATAATAAAGATTTTTTTGAAGAAGTATCCCTTATTTTACAAGATATACAAGATATGATCCAAATAAAATTATCCGAGAATACGGTGATAGGTCCCAAGACAACAATTGATCGAAACCGTGATCTTTTAATGCGATTAGAACAAGAATGTCAACAATTTTTTCAAAAACATCGAACGAATTCTTTCTTGCTTTTTCATAATGGGAATGAAATGTATCATTTTTTAGAAGAACTCATTTTTTCTGAAGATTACGATCACTATAATTATTATAGTTATCTTCGTAATTTGGTTCAAAATCTTCCTAATACGGTCAATACTCAAGGGGAAGATGGAACTTTTTTGCTAGAAGAATTAGCTTATGATTTTGCTCGCTTGTTAGAGGAAAGTAATGATTATAATGAAAAAGTAAGAATGGAACGGATTCTAATGTTATTTCTTAATTCACCGTCATTAGAAGTGCCTATGCCTGTACTTAGTTGTATCTTATCAAAAACAATGGACCACTTGGTCAAAAAGAAGAACAAGGATGATCTTAGTTTGATAAAAGAAGTACTGGAAGTAATTAACAAAGTTCAAAAAAGACAAGTACAGTATTTAGAAAAAGAACAAAAACTAAAAGAAAAATATCATCTTTATGCTGATTTTTCATTTGATGAATTAGAAGAAATTCATTGTTTGCCAACGAAGAGTTCCCATCATTATATCGATGAAACAGATAAAAATATCATTACGATCGATTCCAATACTAATATCATAAAAGAGCAGGCAATCTTTTATGAAAAAAAAGGAACTGATCATCATATTATCTTTTATGTGATCGATCTTTTACCCTATTTATGTCCGAATTCCAAGTTGGATGAACGAGCAAGATCAATAGCGAAAGAGAAGGCGAAAATAGAAAGCTTTTTACCGCCAAGTTTTTTAAAACAGTATGTGTCGTTTGAAAAGGGACAAGAAAGGCCTGCTATTGCTTTTGAGTTTTGGTTTGATAAAGAAGGAAACTGGAAAGATAGTACGGTCAAAAGATCGATCATTTCTGTAAAGCAACACTATGATTATGAAATGATTAGTGATCTTTATTTAGGAAAGATAGGGATGAAAAAGGAACAGAATCGTATCGAAAATTTATATTATTTAGCGAAATTGCTAAAGAAAAAAGGAGGACCAAAACTAGTAAAAAATCAATTAAAGGAAAGAATTGGTAACGAGTATATCGGAACAGGTAAGAAACCTCTTTATATTGCCAATCAAATCAATCAAACTCTTACGAAAGAAGTAAGTAATTATTTGCGCACGTTTGATCTTCCGTTGATTGATCATTGTTATGGAAAGACAAAGAAAATTATGGGAACGCATATTTTCAATTGCTTTTCTAATTATGAAAAATGTGCGCGACTACTTCAATTGTTGGATCCTGCAAAAGCACATACTTCTTTTTATATACCAAGTGATCATGGGATACTAGAAAATGCTTCTTTTCAAAGACAAATTGAGATCAGCAGGCCAGCTAGAAGTTACGCATCACTCTTAAATCTCCGCCTTGTTGCATATTATTTATTAGGTGATCAAACATTAGATCCCGTTTATATAAAAAAATTAATCTATCATTTAGAAGAGGAGTGTAAAGAAATGAATGGAAAGAAAATGCGTGAACTTTATTATGAAACAGAACAAAAAAGTTTAACATTAAAAAAAGGAAATAATAGAATGGGAGAGTAAGAATCATGAAGAAAGATAAAAAAACAAATAATTATGGAATAAAAGGATATACGATGGTCAATTTTTTCAATACCTATTTTAATGTCGATAACGATGAAAGAATGGAACTATTTTTTCAACAATTCAATTTTACTCATAAAGAGTTGAAACAATATATTCTTTTTTTAAGACGTCAATTACAAGAACAATTTATAAGCGATAAAGAAAATGTTAATCAAAAAATAAAAGAAGATTTGTTTCAATTACAAAAAGAGATTATGATATTGGATCAAATACCATTTCAAAAGAATCAAGAAACTCATATTCGTCTACGATTGAAAGCTGAGAAGAAACGTCAATTATCCAAAGCATTACTTACAAATACGACGTCGATTTTTTGTGATGATAAAGATATTGCCGTTTTAAATAAAATTTGTAGAGAATTAAGAAGAATTCATACGGATCACATTACGAGTGAAGATATTTTAAAAGGAAATGTCGTAAAAGTTTACGATAGTAGAGGAGAAGGATTATATTATTTAGTGCCAGGAAGAACATTATGTTTAGAACAGACATATATGACAATGGAAGATAAAGAAACACTTGAAACAACTAAAAAACACGTTCTTTTGTTTCATATGCAATAAAAAACACTAGAAAAAGAAATTTTGAATTGACAAAAAGAAAAGTTCGTAATACAATAAACTCATAAATGCCAAGAATAGGACACGATTTTAAAGAAGGAAATGCAAAAGCGAGTTAGGATGGTGAAAGCTAACCAGGACCCTTTAAAGTTACTACCTAGGAGCAGGACAAGGAAAAATTGTTCCGGTTTGAAAGCCGTTATCAAAATGAAGCTACAAAGTAGGATGGTACCGCGACATTTCGCTCCTTATTATATAAGGAGCTTTTTTTATAGAGAAAGGATTTGAAAATATGCAAAATATAAAAGAAAATGAAGAATTAAGCAAATTGAATCATAGTTGTGCGCATTTGCTTGCACAAGCTGTAAAACGTCTTTATCCAGATGCTATGTTTTGGGTAGGACCAGTTATTAGTGAAGGCTTTTATTATGATATGGATCTTGGTGATAAAGTCGTAACAGAAGATGATCTAGAAACAATTTCGAAAGAAATGAAGAAGATCGTAAAAGAAAATAAATTGATTAAACGAATGGAGCTTTCCCGTGAAGAAGCCTTAGAAATGTTTAAAAATGATCCATATAAAATCGATTTAATCAACGATATGGAAGAAGGGACGACCATTACGGCTTATACGCAAGGGGAGTTTACTGATCTATGTCGTGGACCTCATGTCGAAAGTACGAAGTTACTCAAGCATTTCAAATTGTTAAAGGTTAGTGGAGCTTATTATAAAGGAGACTCCAAAAATAAGATGTTGCAACGTATTTATGGTATTTGTTTTCCAACCGAAGAGGAACTCCAAGCTCACCTTGATTTCTTAGAAGAAGCAAAAAAACGTGATCATAAGAAACTGGGAAAAGAATTAGAATTATTTATGTTTAGTGAATATGGACCAGGTTTTCCTTTTTGGTTGCCAAATGGTATGATCTTGCGCAACGTACTAGAAAATTTTTGGTATGAAGAACATACTAAAGAAGGATATCAATTCATTAAAACACCAATTATGTTGAATCGTGATTTATGGGAATTATCAGGCCATTGGAAAAATTACAAAGAAAATATGTATACGTCGAAGATCGATGAGAAAGAATTCGCAATAAAACCTATGAATTGTCCAGGAGGATTACTTGTTTACAAGAATAAATTACATTCGTATAAAGATCTTCCAGAACGTGTTGGAGAACTTGGACTTGTTCATCGTCACGAAGCCAGTGGAGCTTTAAATGGGCTATTTCGCGTTCGTACATTCACCCAAGATGATGCACATATCTTTATGCGAGAAGATCAAATCGAAGAAGAAATTATTCGTTTAATTGCTTTCATTGATCGTATTTATAAGTTATTTGATTTGCCTTATGAAATTGAACTTTCCACTCGCCCTGAGGAGAAATATATCGGATCGATTGAAATTTGGGATAAAGCTGAAGCAACGTTACAAGAAGCTTGTCGTAAGTCTGGAAAAGAGTGTAAAATCAATCCAGGTGATGGAGCTTTCTATGGACCAAAACTTGATTTTCATGTCAAAGACTCTCTAGGACGCGTATGGCAATGTGGAACGATCCAATTAGATTTTAATTTACCAGAGCGTTTTGATTGCACTTACATTGATTCGGATGGAATGAAAAAACGTCCTGTTATGTTACATCGCGTTATCTTTGGATCAGTAGAACGTTTTATCGGAATTTTAATCGAACACTATGCTGGGGTATTCCCAACTTGGCTCGCTCCTGTTCAAGTGAATATTATTCCTGTCAACCAAGAATATCACCTCACATATGCAGAAGAAGTAAAAAGCTTACTTGAGTCTCATGGCATTCGTGTAACACTCGATAGCCGTGATGAAAAATTAGGATATCGTATGCGTGAAAGCCAAACGAAAAAGATTCCATATTCGTTAGTGATTGGAGATAAAGAAAGAGATCACCACGAAATTAATTTCCGTCGTCATGGTTCTAGTGATACTACGACTTTAAAATTGGAAGACTTTGTATCGATGATCGAAGAGGAAATTAAAAATAAAGTCAATAATAAGTAAAGATTAGAACATTTCTAATCTTTTTTTATCGAAATTGTTTTTTTTATGATATAGTAAAAAAGAGGTAGTAACATGAAAAGAGAAGAGAAGATAGAAAATCAAGATATAGAAACAATCTTAACGGATATATTGGATAATAAAGATGATTTAGCAGATGATATTCGTAATATATTAAACAATTTTACCACAGCTTCAAAAAAGTGTGAAAAAAAAGAAGATTTGAATGATAATCTTCTTACGGATTTACTTCCTAAAGGAGAATAGTTCCTTATTTTTAATTTTGTCATAAACTTTGGATAAGTTCATATACTCTAGTAGATAGTACTAGGAGGGAATATATGATAAATAAAAGAAGTTTATGGTTTCTAACACTCTTTAGTTTAATTTTGGTACTAAGTGTCTATTATGTCACAATGCCATCTGAATTATTGTTAGGAAATAATAGCAACTATCTTGAAACGAATCAATCAGAAGAAAATGACAATTCAGATACCAATACGACTGAGGAGCCAACAGTTCAAATCGAAGAGAGTGATATCTTAACTGCTTTAAGAGTGGAAGCAAATGATCAAATGTTGAGTGAAATGGATGAATTTAAAGCCATTCTAACAAGTGAAGACGCTACTGTTGACGAGAAGAATAATGCTTTTGAAAAGATGAAAGAACTCAATATTACCAGAGGAGAAGAAGAAGCATTAGAAAAGAAAATTCAAGATGAATTTCAACTTCAAGCTTTTGTCAAAATCGACGGAGATCAAATCCGTGTTGTCGTAGCAAGTGATGAGCATGATGAGACGCTGGCAAATAACATTATGAGAAGTATTCAGAGTAATTATGACAAAAAGATGTATATTTCTGTTAAATTTCAAAAATAACCTCGATAAGAGGTTTTTTTGAATCACGAATTAGGCTATTTCGCTCACATAAAAGGGATTCACTCATAAAATAATATGAGTAAATAGTAACCACCCAACTTAGGAAGTGAGGGAAATCATGAATAAAAGTATTCTAACTAAAAGAGAAAAAGAAGTCTTTGAATTATTAATATTAAATAAGACAACTGCCGAGATAGCAAAACAATTAGGAATTAGTGAAAAAACAGTTCGCAATCATATATCGAATGCGATGCAGAAGCTAGGGGTAAAAGGTAGAGCAGGGGCTGTAGTAGAACTTTTAAAACTTGGAGAACTTTCATTATAAAGGTTGCATGAAAATGCAATCTTTTTCATAATATTAGTTAGAGGTGATTTATGTTAAAACGAATAGTGTCTAAAAAAATAATTGTCGTAGCATCTGCTTTATTTGCCCTCTTTCTTATTTATTTAGTCCCAAAGGAAGATCCCATTAGTCTTTATGAACAAATACCAAAAGAATTGGAATATGTAAGTGGAGATGTGAAGACGAGCGAGGTTTATCTTCTAACAAACACAGGATTATTAGGACGAGCAGCCTTTGTAACTAGTACATCTGATTTGAGTATTGAGGAAAAAGCAAGAGAGGCGATCGAATTACTGATTCAAGATGGAAAAGGAGAAAGTAAAGTACCAAATGGATTTAAAGCGGTCCTTCCAAGTGATACGAAAATTATCAGTATGGCTTATGAAGATTCGGTGATCAAAGTAAATTTCTCAAAAGAGTTATTAGATGTAAAAAAAGAAGAGGAAGAAACGGTGATTGAAGCTATTGTGTATTCGCTTACGGAAATACCGGAAATTGAAAAAGTCATCTTGTTTTTAGAAGGAGATATCTTAGATAAATTACCACAATCGAATATTACCCTTCCATCAACTTTAGATCGTGATTTTGGTATCAATAAACAATATGAATTTCATACTTTAGAAGATATTACGCAAGTAACGATCTATTATATCGATAAATATAATGATAACTATTATTATGTGCCCGTAACCAAGTATATGAATGATAATCGAGAAAAGATTAAGATCATTATTGATGAACTTACGAGTAGTCCTTTAGTTGGAACTAACTTAATGAGCTTTTTAAATAGCAATGCCAAATTATTAGCTGTCGAAGAAATAGAAGATACCTTAGAATTAGAATTCAATTCTTATATTTTCGACAATATCGAAGAAAAAAATATTCTAGAAGAAGTCATTTATACGATCTCTTTGTCAGTTGCGGATAATTACGATGTTGAAGAAGTGGTCTTTCAAGTAGGAAATGAAGAAGTATATAAAAGTGTTTTAAAGGAGATTGATTGATCTCTCCTTTTTCTTTGAATTTGATAAAAATACTTGAAAACTTTCTTTTTTTATTGTATAATCATTTTGTTCCAAGAGTTTGTCTCAGTAGCTCAGCTGGATAGAGCAATGCCCTTCTAAGGCAGCGGTCAGGGGTTCGAATCCCTTCTGGGACACCATAGGGAAATTAGTCGAACTAAGCGACTTCTATATATAAAAGGTTAATTTCGGTTAACCTTTTTTGTTTGATCGAAAGGAATTGATTAGTTATGCAGATAATAAAGGAAAAGTTAGATATTGATGAAACTTTAAATAAAAGAATTAATAATCTACTTAAGTTTCTAAATATTAAATCAAAATTAATAAATGGAAATATTATTAATATTTCAAAGACAAATCTTGCTTATATTGAACCGCATAAATTAATTATTAATGAAATAACTTATTTATTCTTTAATAATTGTG
>CALVJD010000037.1 GCA_944332005.1 uncultured Bacilli bacterium | reverse complement strand
TAATATGTTTGTCAATGCTTATAATTATTCAAGAGAGAATGATTCGCATATGATGAAGAATACGGAGTGGGGGGCAGTTGCTTATTTAAGTCATTCTATTTATGGAATCAATCAGGAAATTAATATCCATAACAATAGTTCTTATATAACGGGAATGTCTAGTTTATTGACATTAAATCAAAGTGTATATCCAGGAAAATCTGGAAACGGAAGTAATTACAACCAAGCATATAATACGGAGATAGGGTATTTAGCCAGTACGACGGGAAATATCACAGGTATTTATGATATGTCAGGCGGGACACAGGAATATATGACATCTTATCGAGCGAATACTTATGGCAGTAGCGGTTTTAATGCAACGAACATTCAAAATTATGATAGTAAATATTTTGATGTATACTTAAGCAATAGTACGGAAAGTAGTTATGAAAATCGCATTTTAGGAGATGCGACAGGAGAGATGGGGCCATTTGTGACGTTTAAAGATGGCGATGGAACATCAAGACCGCATAACAAGTGGTATTCCGACTATTCTCGTTTTGTGGAGTCGTCCGATCCATGGTTCAGTCGAGGCGGCTATCACGCCTATGGTGTACTCGCAGGCCAGTTCGACTTCCATCGCAGCACTGGGGCGTCTAGCCGCGACGGTTCGTTCCGCCTCGTGCTCGCCCCATAATTCTCTTATATTTAAATAAATGTGAAGAGCTTTCATATCGAGAGATAAAGCTCTTTCTTTTTTTGTAGTTATTTACAAAATTGAAAAATATGGTATAATTTTTGAAGGTGATATATATGGAAAAACCAAGAACAAGATTTGCCCCAAGTCCAACTGGGTTTATGCATATTGGAAATTTAAGAAGTGCGATTTTTGGATATTTATTAGTAAAACATGATGGTGGAGATTTTTTATTGCGTATTGAGGATACCGACCAGACGAGAAAGGTAGAGGGGGCCGTTGAATTTATTTACAATACTTGTAAATTATGTGGATTGGAATTTGATGAAGGGCCTCTTAATGGTGGACCTTATGGACCTTATACGCAGAGTGAACGTCTAGATATATATAAAAAATATGCTCATGAATTAGTAGAAAAAGGAGAAGCCTATTATTGTTTTTGTACAGAAGAACGATTGGATAAGTTACGTAAATTAGCAGAAGATAACAAAATGGCTTTTATGTATGATGGTCATTGTAAGAGATTATCTAAAGAAGAGGTCGAAGCAAAATTAAAAGCAGGAGTTCCTTATGTGATTCGTCAAAAGATGCCAAAAGAGGGGACTAGCACGTATGAAGATTTGGTTTATGGTAAGATTACGGTTGAAAATCGTATTTTGGAAGATCAGATTTTACTTAAGAGCGATGGTTATCCTACTTATAATTTTGCAAATGTCATCGATGATCATTTGATGCATATTACTCATGTTGCTCGTGGAAACGAATATGTTATGAGTACTCCAAAATACAATTTATTATATGACGCTTTTGGTTGGGAACGTCCCATTTATGTTCATTTACCAATGGTTTTAGGAGCAGATGGGCAAAAGTTATCAAAACGTAATGGAGATGCTTCTTTTATGGATTTATATCATGATGGTTATTTGCCAGAAGCAATTGTCAACTACTTAGCGCTTCTTGGATGGAGTCCTGAGAATAACGAAGAAATTTTTACTTTAGAGGAATTAGTAAAAGTGTTTGATCCGAAACGTATTAGTAAGAGTCCAGCAACGTATGATGTTAAAAAATTAAATTGGGTCAATGCTCATTACATGAAAAAGTTGGATATCGATGCATTATATAAGATTACTTATCCACATTTAAAAGAAGCATATGATTTATCGAATAAATCAGATGAATGGATTAAAGAATTGATTCGTATTTATCAAAATCATATTAGTTATGGAAAAGAAATTGTCGATGTGACGGATCTATTTTTTAAGGAACATATCGAAATTACTGGTGAATGTAAGGAGTTTATGGAACAGGAAGGTGTCACGAATACCATTCAGGTATTTGAACATGAAATGGAAGCAATTACCGATTGGACCATCGAAAATATCAATCAAGCTATTATGAATACTAAAGAAAAGGCAAACGTAAAAGGGAAGATGTTATATATGCCAATTCGAATTCAAATTACGGGACAAATGCATGGGCCAGAACTTCCTGATACGATTCATTTACTAGGAAAAGAGACAGTTCTTGCTCGTTTGCAAAAAAAGGCTTAATGCCTTTTTTTCATAGAAACAAGTAGAAAAAGGAATGGTTTTATTATATAATGAAAATGGTGATCATATGAAAAAGAAGCTAGATAAAAATTATATTGTTTTAATGGTTGTGATTTTATTTATCATCTTTTTTTGTTTAGGATTTGGTAATTTATATGGTTCTACTACTGATTGGCTTAGCCAACATAGCGTTTTCCCAGAATATTTTCGTACTCTTTTCTACGAAACGGGGGATTTATTTCCTGATTTTGCCCCTAATATTGGAGCCGGTCAAAATATTTTTCACTTTTCTTATTATGGACTTTTGAATCCTGTCTATATGCTTTCTTATTTATTTCCTTTTATTGAAATGACGGATTATTTAATGTTTGTCAGTATACTATCTATCATTGTTAGTGTTTGTCTCATGTATAAATGGCTGAAAGATCAAGCGTTTTCTAGAACTATTAGTTTTGTATC
This sequence comes from uncultured Bacilli bacterium, assembly GCA_944332005.1. Lineage (GTDB taxonomy): Bacteria > Bacillota_I > Bacilli_A > RF39 > UBA660 > CALVRE01. Next base: position 4,364 of record CALVJD010000037.1, on the reverse strand, counting down.
AACTTTTTGCTTTTTATGTGCGGCTCCTCTTTTATTCCACTCTCATCGTCATTTGATGTTTGTTAATTATATGCCGTTTTTATTGCTTGCTTTAATGGGTGTGGATCGCCACTTTAAAAAAGAAAGATCCGGCCTTCTTATTGTTAGTATTTTTCTTATGATTTTATCTAGTTACTACTATAGTATTGGTGGATTATTGGCGATTACTATTTATGGAATCTATGCTTATTTAAGAAAAACCGAAAATGTAACTTGGTCTAATTTTTGGAAATCGGCTGTTCGTTTTGTAGTTCCGGTTTTATTAGGCATTGGATTATCTTGCTTTTTTCTCCTTCCTACTGCTTATGTTATTTTAAATAGTAGAACCGGTATTGTAAGTGATACTAGCGTTTTATCAGTGTTGTTTCCAAGTATTAATATGGATGCCTTGTTATATAGTTCTTATTCTTTGGGGCTTACTGCTATTACGTTTGTTGCTCTTATTTTTCAATTATTAGCACGCAACAAAGAAAGTAAATTTTTATCTATTTCTTTATTGTTGTTATTAGTTTTACCTATTTTTTCTTATCTTTTAAATGGTGGTTTATATGTGCGAAGTAAAGTGTTGATTCCGTTTCTTACTGTCTTTATTTTACTCCTCGCTCAATTTTTTGATCGTGTTATGAAAAAAGAGATTGCTTATATTCCCTCTTTTCGATTACTTTTGATAAGTACGATCTTGATCATGATTACAGGATATTCTGATCTTCGTTTTTATGGTGATTTAGGAGTTATTGTCATTGCCTTTGTTTTATTTTTAATGTTTCATCGTGAAATGCTTCTTTATATTCCCATCATTATAATTTCTTTTATAGTTGTAATTGGTGCGAATTTAAATGAAGATTATGTGAGTAAAGAAGAATATAATCGTATTTTTAGTGCTGATCGCACGACTTTAATCAAGAAAACGATCGCTCAAGATCCTGGCTTTTATCGAATGAATCACTTATATGAGGTGTCTCATACGATGAATAAGATATATGATGCAGGATATTATCAGACAAGTCTTTATTCTTCTACTTACAACGAAGATTATAAAATATTTTTTGATTCAGAATTTCGTAATGCTCTTCCACTTCGTAATATTTTAGATGAAGTTCAAACGAATAATGCGTTATTTCAAATGTATATGGGAGTTCGTTATATTGTGACTAGCGAAGAGGTTCCACTTGGTTATGAGAAAATCGATGAATTAAATGGTGTATCTGTTTATCAAAATGAGAATGCATTACCGGTCTTTTATGTATCTAGTGCGATTAGTAGTTTAAGTGAGTATCAAAATACTAGTTATCCTTATAATTTAGAAAATTTGTTTCAGACGGTTGTAGTAGATCATGATGTGGATAGTACTGTTGATCATAATATAGAACCAATTAAGCTTTCCTCTACCACCAAGGAACAAGGTGATCACTTGACGATCAAAAAAACAGAAAATGGTTATTTTGTAAGTGCTAAGAAAAAAGATAAATTGGTATTAGAATTAGAAACACCGATCGTTGATGAACTACTTTTTATTGAAATGAAACTAGATGAGATTCCAAGTTGTTCATCTGGAGATATTAGCATTACCATAAATGGAATTACTAATAAATTAACCTGTGAAAGTTGGATGTATTTTAACGAAAATACTAGTTTTGAATATATTGTTTCTTCTAATGATCCTATTACAACTTTAGAGATTGAATTTAGTGAAGGAGAATTTCAATTATCTGATATTGAGACCTATGTGCTTGATTATGAAAGCGTTCAAAGTCGCAGTAATGAGGTAATACCATTTGAAGTTGATTTTGTGAAAACGAAGGGAGATCATGTAGAAGGTACGATCGAAGTAACGGAAGATGGATATTTCGCAACGACTTTGCCATATGATGAAGGTTTTAAGGTGTTGGTAAATGGGGAACCACAAGAAATAGAGAAGGTCGATACTGCTTTCTTAGGTTTTCCTATTGAGAAGGGAACTTATACGATTACCATCGATTATGAGGCTCCATTCTTTCAGGAAGGGAAGCTCATTAGTGTCGTTTTATTTATTATGACAATTGCTTTTATTCACTTAGAAAAGAGAGAAAAAAGATTAAAGTGCGATGATAAAATTGTATCCATCTAGAATACATGTTATACTTATTTTATATGGAGGTGGATGATGGAAACGATCAGATTTATACCGGATAAAGAACATGGACTTACTTTAAAACAGGTACAGAACAGAATAGAACAAGGCCTCTGTAATTATGATACATCCGTTCCTACCAAAACTATTCCACGTATTATTCGTGACAATTTTTTTACTTTGTTTAATTTTTTAAATTTATTTTTAGGAGTTTTAGTATTTTGTACGGGATCTTATAAAAATCTTTTGTTTTTAGGTGTCGTTGTTTGTAATACTTTCATTAGTACTTTTCAAGAAATCCGTTCTAAAAAGACTATTGATCGCTTATCCGTTGTTGCAAGTACCAAGGTACATGTGATCCGTGGTGGAAAAGAAGAAGAATTAGGCGTCAATGATTTAGTTTTAGATGATTTAGTTGTTTATCAGCTTGGTAATCAAGTGGTCGTCGATTCGATTGTCTTAGAAGGAGAATGTGAAGTAAATGAAGCATTTATTACAGGTGAAGTAGAACCTGTAGTGAAAAAATGTGGCGATATGATATTGTCAGGTAGTTTTATTGTAAGCGGGAAATGCAAAGCTTATGTCGAACATATCGGCAATGACAATTATACTTCACAGATATCGAGTGCCGCTAAATACATAAAAAAAATCGATTCGGAAATGATGAAATCGTTAAAACAAGTAATTAAATGGATTTCTATTTGTATTGTACCAATTGGGTTATTGTTATTTTGGAAACAGATGTCACTTGATGATAGTCTGTCTTTAAGTATTATTCATACAGTTGCAGCTTTGATTGGAATGATTCCTGAGGGACTTATTTTACTTACTAGTACGGTACTAGCTGTCAGTGTCTTACGATTATCGAAAGAAAATGTTTTAGTGCAGGAGTTATATTGTATTGAAACACTAGCTTATGTAGATACGTTATGTTTAGATAAAACGGGAACTATTACAGAAGGAGATATGGAGGTTGTCAAAGTCATTTCTGATCACCAATCGATCGATCAAGAGATGAATCGTTTTTTGACAGCTTTACATGACGATAATGCTACTTATCAGGCTTTAAGAGCTTATTTTAAAAAAGAAGAGCATGCAACTATCGAAGCGGTATATCCTTTTTCATCGAGTCGAAAATGGTCAGGAGTTACTTTTAAAAATGGTGGAAGTTATGTCTTAGGGGCTCCGGAAATTATTTTGAATGGTCAGAGGATTGCTGGTTTGACGGAATATAGCAAAGAATATCGTGTTCTTGCATTAGCAAAGTCTAATGAACGCTTTAAAGGGAAGGCACTACCAAATAATTTAAAATTAGTGGCACTTATTTTATTACAAGATAAGATTCGTTCTACAGCACCTGCTACGATCGCTTACTTTAAGGATCAAGGAGTAGATATTAAATTGATTTCTGGTGATAATGTAAGTACGGTTAGTGGTATTGCAAAACGAGTGGGAATTACAGGACGTGCTATCGATGCTACGACACTAAGAACACCAGAAGATATATTCAATGCTTGTGAAAAATATACGATCTTTGGAAGAGTTACACCTAATCAAAAAAAAGAATTAGTTCTTGCTTTAAAAAAGAAAGGACATAAAGTAGCTATGACAGGAGATGGCGTAAACGATGTATTAGCCTTAAAAGAAGCGGATTCAAGTATTGCTATGTCAAGTGGAAGTGATGCTGCGAGAAGTGTTTCACAACTCGTACTATTGGATTCTAATTTTGATGCCATGCCTAAAGTGTTGGCAGAGGGAAGAAGAACGATAAATAATATTGAACGAAGTGCGACACTCTTCTTAGTAAAAACGATTTATTCTAGTATTCTATCTGTTCTTTTTATTTTCTTACCATTTTCTTATCCCTTTATGCCCATTCAAATGTCACTCACCAGTATGTTTACCATTGGAATTCCTTCCTTTTTCTTGGCATTAGAGCCAAATAAAGAATTAGTGAAAGGTCATTTTTTGCGAAATGTTTTAAAAAGAGCTTTACCAGCAGCAATAGCTATTATCATTCATGTCGTATTGATCGCTTCCTTTGGATCAATGTTTCATTTAACGGAAGCGGAAACATCGACGCTATGCGTATTTACAATTGGATATATTGGGTTTCTCTTACTTTATCATCTTTGTAAACCTTTTAATTGGATGAGAAGATTACTCTATCTAACATTGATCATCGCTCATATTTTGAGTTTTATTCTTTTTCACA
>CALVJD010000036.1 GCA_944332005.1 uncultured Bacilli bacterium | reverse complement strand
TTTTGATTTTACCAATATTGAAAAAGAGATGCAATTGGAACGTAACATGATTCTCGTTATTAAAATACTCCTTTATGGATTTATTAGTTTAGTAACTTTGATTGGTGTTACTAGTGTCTTCAATACTATCAATACCAGTATTGCTCTTCGCAGAAAAGAATTTGCGATGCTTCGTAGTATGGGACTTACCCCAGGAGGATTTAATAAAATCATTTGTTTTGAAAGTTTATTCTTTGGATTGAAATCATTACTTTATGCGTTACCATTCTCTTGCCTTATCATCATATGGATTCATAGGAGCATGGATAATATTGTTTCTTATTCGACTATCATGTGGCCATGGAATGCTTTCTTGGTCGCGACGATTGGCGTATTTCTAATCGTATTTGCAACGATGATTTATGCAACTAAAAAAGTAAAACAAGAAAATATTTTAGATTCTATTCGTGAAGAAAATATATAAATAGAAAAACTGTTATAAGAATTAAATAAATGCAAGAACACCATATTAAAATATGGTGTTTTTTGATAAAACGATAATAACTAGTTATAGAAATAATTAAATTATTGTGTAAAAGATGGATAGAATGCCCTTGCAAATTGTAACATTTCATGAGATACTATGTATAGTAAAGGAAGTGTTAATATGGCAATTAATCGATTTATATTAAATGAAACAGTTTATTTTGGAAGAGGTTCTAGAGAAGTATTAGGAACGGAAATTCTCAATCGAGGTTATCAAAAAGTACTAGTTGTAACCGATAAGAATATTATTGAGGTAGGTCTCATTCATAAGGTTTTAGATATCTTAGGTGCGAATCGAATTCATTATGAAGTATTTAGTGATGTAAAAGCAAATCCAACGGTTCAGAATGTAAAAGATGGAGTACAAAAATGCCAGACTATGATGGCGGATGTCATTGTAGCAATAGGTGGTGGATCTGTTATTGATACTGCTAAGGGAATTTCGATTATTATGACTAATCCTGAATTTAGTGATGTGGTATCTTTAAGTGGAACTGCTAACACAAAAAAGAAGGGAATGCCTTTGATTGCCATTCCAACAACAGCTGGAACAGGGGCAGAAGTAACTATTAATTATGTGATTACGGATCCTGATTCACAAACAAAAATGGTATGTGTTGATCCACATGATATTCCTGTATTATCCATCATTGATTCCGAATTGATGGAATCTATGCCAACTAATTTGGCAGCATCTACAGGAATGGATGCTCTTACTCATGCCATCGAAGGATATATCACGAAAGGAGCTTGGGAGTTATCTGATATGTTTCATATACGTGCAATTCAACTTATTTTTGCATCACTCCCGAAAGCAATTAACGAAAGAAGTACTGTCGCAATCGAAACGATGGGACTTGCCCAATATGTAGCTGGTATGGGATTTTCTAATGTTGGTCTTGGAATTGTTCATTCTCTTGCTCATCAATTAGGAGCTGTCTACGATACGCCTCATGGTCTTGCAAATGCTATTTTATTGCCACATGTTATGCGTTTTAATGGAGAGGTATGTTATGAGCGTTTTCGTCGCATTTTAAATTCTTTAGGAATTGATGCACGACGTATGAGTAAAGAAGAAGTGATCGACACCTTCGTTTCACGTTTAAAATTATTATCTGAATCAGTAGGAATCAATCAAACTTTAAAAGATGTAGGTGTGAAAGAAGAAGATCTTCCAATGCTTGCGGAAAAAGCTTTGAAGGATGCTTGTACACCAGGTAATCCAAGAGAAGTAACTAAAGAAGATATGATCGCTATTTATAAAGATGCTATGTAAATTAGGGGTTGCTATAAGGAATTTCACTATTTTGATAAATTGAGAAGAAAACGTTTTGTTTTCTTTTTCTTATGAATATAATTATGATATAATACTGATAGGATGTGAAAATATGAGAGTGATCATAAGTGCAGGCGGAACGGGCGGACATATTTATCCTGCTTTAGCAATTATCAATAAAATCAAAGAACGGGAACCGGATAGTGAATTTTTATATATTGGAACCCATAACCGCATGGAAAAAGAAATTGTCCCAAAGTATGGAATTCCTTTTGAGACGATTGAAATTTATGGCTTTTATCGAAAACAAATATGGAAGAACTTCAAAACTTTAAAATGCTTTTGGAATGGGTATTCGAAGTGTAAAAAAAGGATCAAACAATTTAAACCGGATGTCGTCATTGGGGTTGGAGGCTATGTGACCGGTCCCGTTTTATATGCGGCTCATAAATGTGGAATTAAAACATTTATTCATGAACAAAACAGTGTTCCTGGAGTATCAAATTTATTTCTAAGCAAATTTGTGACGAAAATCGGTGTATCATTTAAGTCGTCGATGAAAGAATTTCCAGAATATAAAACGATATTTACAGGGAATCCATGTAGTGAAAATGCTTTAAAAGCGAAAGCAATCGATAAGAAAACATTAGGACTAAGTCCTAATAAAAAACTTGTATTATTTGTTATGGGGTCATTAGGTTCTACGAAAGTAAATGAAAGACTAGAACGTACGATGTCATTATTTAATGGAAAAGATTATGAAATTCTTTATGTGACAGGAAAAGAATCATGGGAAGAGATGAAGCAAAAGAAATTCCCTAAAAATGTAAAATTAGTTCCTTATATTGATGGACTTTCTGGAGTCATGAAAGTAACGGATGTCATGGTTTCTCGTGCTGGTGCATCGACCTTAAGTGAAATCATCGCGTTAAAAATCCCATCGATTTTAATACCAAGCCCATATGTTCCCAATAATCATCAATTTAAAAATGCGATGGATCTAGTAGAAAAGAATGCCGCCATTTTGATTGAGGAAAAGGATTTGAAAGGGGATATTATTGTTCGTAATATCGATAACCTATTTCACGATTCGAAAAAAGTGAGTGAGATGAAACGAAATCTTACGGAATTGAGTGTTCCCAATAGTGCGGAAAAAATTTATAATATTTTAAAAGAAATGGTGAATTTAAAATCATGTTGATAAAAGTAATAGAGGAAATCAAAAAAGCAAATTGTGGAACGGTACATCTGAATCAGTCGTTAAAAAAATATACGACATACAAAGTAGGGGGACTTGCGACGATCGTGAGTCCATATAACGAAAAAGAATTGATTCGTCTCGTCAACATATTGAGGAAGTATCGTGTAAAATATAAGGTATTAGGAAATGGTTCAAATGTCATTTTTAAAGATGAACCTTATGATGGTATTTTGATTCATTTAGATGAATTTGATACTTTTTATATGGAACAGAACCGTGTGATTGTAGGAGCAGGTTATTCTCTTCAACGTTTAGCACTCAAAGTATCACGTCTTGGATATAGCGGTTTAGAGTTTGCTGCCGGAATTCCAGGAAGTATCGGAGGATCTGTATTTATGAATGCTGGGGCTTACAATAGTGATATGGGATATATTGTCGATTCGGTGAAAGTTTTGACTCCTGATTTAAAGATCAAAAGACTTTATAATCATGAACTTGACTTCCACTATCGAACCTCTTATTTAAAAGAACACCCAGATTATATTTGTCTAGAAGCGACTTTGCTATTGAAACCGGGAAATAAAGAAGAGATTATGGATATTATTCAAGATCGTAAGATGAGAAGAATGGCTTCTCAGCCTTTGGAATATCCATCGGCGGGAAGTGTTTTTCGTAATCCCGAAGGAAATTTTGCTGGTAAGTTGATTGAAGAGGTCGGCTATAAAGGAAAAAAAGTGGGTGGCGCGATGGTGAGTGAAAAACATGCCAATTTTATTATCAACACTGGTAATGCAACGGCGAAAGATATTTGTACACTCATAAAAGAAATTCAGGCTACTGTAAAAAAAGAAAAAGGAATTGAATTAAAGGTCGAACAAGAAATAGTAGAATAGGTGATAGCATGGCAGAACGTACCCGTATGAATCGGTATGATAAAAATGTGAAAAAAAAGAAACAGGGAACCGTTCCAAAAGCAAAGACGGTAAAGAAACAAGTTAAGAAAATACCAGTGAAGAAGCAACCTAAGAGGTCGACTCCAAAAGTGGTGGAAAAGAAACCTGTTCAAAAGAAAAAGGTTAAAATTCGTTATCGTCGCGTCTTAGTTGCGTTCGCAATTTTCATGATCTTTGCTCTTTCTTTTTTTCTCGTTTGTAATGCTCCTATTACCAATTTATATGTATATGGTAATACGTACTATAAAGATCAGACTATTTTAGAACTGGCTGGGGTTGCGAATTACCCAGCTAATATTACCGTAATGCCTTCTTTGATCGAGAAGAATTTAGAAAAAGAAGAATTGATTAAAGAGGCCAAAGTCAAAAAATGGGGAAGAAGTGTTTCGATTACGATTACAGAAAATGTTCCACTATTTTATTATAGTAGTATGAATCGAACTATTTTGTTAGATGGAACGGAGTCAACCGTGCAGTACTCCGCACCTATTTTGATCAACTATGTCCCTGATACGCAGTATGAGTCCTTTTTAAAGGCAATGCAAGAAGTGGACCGAGATGTTTTAGAACGTATTTCAGAAATCAAGTACGATCCAGATGAAGTCGATGATGGCCGCTTCTTACTTTCCATGCGTGATGGTAATTATGTCTATTTAACGCTTTCTAGGTTCGATGCGATCAATAGTTACATCAACATCATTCGAGAATTTCCAGGACAAAAAGGAATTTTATATTTAAATGCTGGTAATTCCTTTGAAGTATTAGAAAAATAAAAGATTTTGTCGTTTGAAAAGTTCAAGTTTTGTGAACTTTTTTCTTTTTTCCTTTTACTTTTTTTGAAATCTATAGTATAATTATGGGTAGATTATAGGAGATGATCGTATGAAGCATATTTATACTAGCGTTGATATTGGTTCCGATACGATCAAAGTGGTCACTTGTGAGCTCTATAAAAATAAACTCAATTTATTAGCCACATCTTCTATGAAATCAAGAGGAATAAAAAAGGGACTTATCGTCGATGTAAATGAAGCATCCCTAGCACTCAAAAAAGCTTTTTCTGAAGTTGAATCGATGTTGGGAATTCGTATTCGAAAGGTCATTGCTTCGGTACCTAGTTATTTTGCGGATTTTACGATGATCAAAGGAGAAATGGATATCGTGGGAGAAGATGATCCACGAAATGGTGTCGTCACGGGAGCTGACATTATTAAATTATTTCAAATTGCCATGCAACCGAAGTTGACATCAAATAAAGAAATGGTAACGATATTGCCTATCGATTTTAAATTAGATGAAAAAGATGGCATTAAAGATCCTAAAGGGCTAGTTGGATCAAAACTCAGTACACGAGCTATCATGGTGACGACACCAAAGAAAAACATTTATTCAGTTATTGGTTTGATTGAAAATTTAGGCGTCGAAGTTGTAGATATTTCTATTGGTGGAATTGGCGATATGTATGCGTTCCGTAATAAGGAATTAGATGAAAAAATTGGAGCCATTATCAATATTGGTGCTGAGACAACTTCTGTTTCTCTTTATAATAAAGGAATCATCGTAAAAAATTCCATTTTACAAATGGGAGGAAAAAATATCGATAATGATTTAGCCTATATTTATAAAATTGGATTGGATGATGCGATGAAAGTAAAAGAAAAGTTTGCTCTCGCACACAAGATGTATGCGCAAGTAAACGATATTTACGAAGTGACAACTTCTTATGGAGAAACGATCAAGATAAATCAGTTTGAAGCATCCGAGATTGCGATGTCACGTTTAGAAGAAATTTTAACGCTTGCCAAAAAAGAAATTAGTATTTTATCTAATCGTAAGATCGACTACGTCATGATTACGGGTGGAACGAGTAATATGGCAAACTTTAAATATATCGCCGAAGATATTTTTGGCAAAAATGTCATCATCGGCAATGTGAAATTGGTAGGAATACGTAATAACCGTTATTCTTCTGCCGTAGGAAATATCGTATATTTTATCAACAAATTGAAATTGAAAGGAAAAGAATATACGATGGTTACAAAAAGTGAAGAGGAAGAATTATCTTCTGTACATAAAAGTTTTATCAACATTTCAAACGAATCAATGTTAGGTAAAGTATTTGGATACTTTTTCAGCGAATAAGGAGGAAATTTATGTTTGGATTAGAAATGGATCAATTAGCGAAGATAAAGGTTATTGGCGTTGGCGGAGGAGGAAACAATGCCGTTAATCGTATGATTGAATCAGGAGTGCAAGGAGTCGACTTTATTGTTGCAAACACTGATTTGCAAGTACTTAATAATTCGAAAGCTCCTGTTAAAATTCAACTCGGGACAGAACTTACCAATGGACTTGGAGCAGGTGCGAACCCGAATGTAGGAAAAGAAGCGGCATTAGAGACAAAAAATGAAATTGAGGCAGCATTACAAGGTGCTGATATGGTGTTTGTTACTTGCGGTATGGGGGGAGGTACTGGTACTGGCGCTGCTCCTGTTATTGCTGATATTGCTCAACAATTGGGTGCACTCACCGTTGGCATTGTAACAAAGCCATTCTCGTTTGAAGGAAAAAAGAGAATGGAAAATGCCTTAGCAGGACTAGAAGAACTGAAAAAACATGTCGATACATTAATCGTGATTCCAAATGACCGTTTACGTGAGATTATCGATAAAACAACGCCATTACTAGAATCATTTAAAGAAGTTGACAATGTTTTAAGACGTGGTGTTCAATCTATTTCCGATTTGATTGCCGTTGCTGGACTTATCAATTTGGATTTTGCCGATGTCAAAGCCGTTATGGAGAAACGTGGCAATGCTTTGATTGGAATTGGTATGGGAGTAGGAGAAAATCGTGCTGCTGATGCAGCTCGTGAAGCTGTATCAAGTCCACTCTTGGAAACATCAATCAGTGGTGCAACGGATGCTATTATCAATGTAACAGGTGGTGCTAATTTGACGCTTTTTGAAGTCGAAGAAGCTGCCGAGGTCATTCGTTCTTCTGCTAATACGGATATCAATACGATCTTTGGAGCTGTCATCAATGAGAATTTAAATGATGAAATTATCGTTACGGTCATTGCAACAGGATTTGAAGAAACGTCAGAACCACTTTATCATTCTTATACGAGAAGAGAAGAAATACGCAAAGATATTGAAGATTCCTCTAATGATGATTCCGATTCTGGCAAATCGGAAATCGATATTCCTTCTTTCTTAAGAAAAAGAGGATTTTAATTAGTGAACAATAAAACGACACAATTAACGGTGTCGTTTTTTTATACTAGAATTAGGTGATGATATGAAAGTATATATCGATGTGTTATTCTTTTTAAATTTTGCCTTTGATTTTTTACTCCTTTTATCCGTTTCTTTCCTTCTTAGAAGAGGTGCGAAGTTAAGCAGATTAGTGTTAGGTGGTATCGTCGGTGGAGCATCGGTTTTTCTTTTATTTCTACCGATGAATTCCTTCACATTATTTTTCTTTAAGTTAGGAATGAGTCTGATCATGTTACTAGTGAGTTTCGGTTATCGAGATATCCGGTATACCGGAAAAAATCTTCTATTCTTATATATGACTAGTATTGTATTAGGAGGAATTTTATATTTTTTGAATGTGACGTTCTCTTATAAGCAAGAAGGACTAGTGTTTTATCATAATGGACTTAGCATCAACATGATTGTTTTAATCATATTTTCACCACTTATTTTATATATTTATATAAGACAAGGTATTGCTTTAAAAAATCAATATGCTCATTATTATCAAGTGAAGCTATCGATTGATCATCGTACGTATGAATTAAGAGGATTTCTAGATACTGGAAATCATCTAAAAGACCCTTATACTGGGAAACCGATTCTTTTAATTCATAGTCGAAAACTAGAACGACATCTTAAAAATCCTATCTTAGTTCCGTATCAAACCGCAAGTGGATTTGCCATGTTGCCCTGTATGAAAATCGATCACCTAGAAATCAAAGGAATTGGAGTTCGAAAACATGTATTAGTAGGAATTTTGAAAGACAAAATAGCAATTGATGGAGTAGATTGTATCTTACAAGAGAAAATATTGGAGGGGAATTATGTTTAGAAAAATGATGCAGTTGATTGTTCGTTTATTTCGTATTAGTAATCCATGCTTTTATGTGGGAAGTGCCGATAAATTACCAGAACCACTTTCGAAAGAAGAAGAAACCTATTATGTCGAACGAAGTATGGAAGGGGATATGAGTGCGCGAAGTAAACTGATTGAGCACAATTTGCGATTAGTTGTTTTTTTGTCAAAGAAGTATGAAAATACAGGAATTGATTTAGAAGATTTAGTCAGTATTGGAACGATTGGCTTAATCAAAGGGATCAATACTTATAAATTAGGAAAAAACATCAAACTAGCGACTTATGCCTCTCGATGTATCGATAATGAAATTTTGATGTTTTTAAGAAAAAATAAAAAGAGAAGAGGAGAAGTTAGTTTCGAAGATAGTTTAAGCTATGATGCAGAAGGAAATGAACTACGCTTAGAAGATATTTTAGGAACAGACTCCGATATTGTTACAAAAGGATTGGAAGAAGAGACCGAAAAGTATCTTTTATATCGTGAAATTGACAAGTTAAGTGGTCGTGACAAACAAATTATGATCTTGCGCTACGGACTTTATAATAATAAGGAGATGACACAAAAAGAAGTAGCCGATCTTTTAAACATCAGTCAATCCTATATTTCTAGAATCGAAAAGAAAGTGATTCGAAAATTGAAGAATATCGTCCGTGAATAAATGATTGAACATCAAGTAAACACTTCGATGTTTTTTGTTGTCTTTTTAATATAAATAAGCTATACTAACAATAATGAGGTGTTGTTATGAAGAAAAAATGTCCAAATTGTCAGATAGAAATGCCAGTGGATGCGAAAATGTGTCCAAGATGTGGATATAGCAGTGAACTTGTGAATGTGGAAGTAGTGGAAAAAGCCTCATTAAAACAGAAATTATGGCATTTTTTTCACCAATATTTTTTCCTACTTTGTCTTTTTGCTTTGATCTTATTATTTTTAGGTTATCAAGCTTATGCTAATTGGCACCATCACTCCTTTGAATTAGTACCAGTATCGGAATTAGAGCGAGATCCGAATTCCATCCATAACATCAATGAACTTTATATATCTGATGGTAGGAATTATGAACATTGGTTGAATCAGAAAGAAAAGAAAATTTATGAAATGCTTTTAAATAGCGTTGATCATTTCGAAGAAGGTTTCTCTTATCGTTATTCCGATTATGGATATCAATCCAAATATCAAGCTACCCAATCATTAAAAAAGATTAATCATGCTTTCATTATGGATCATCCGGAACTTTTTCAATATGGAACAATCCGATATCAAGTAAATGAGACCACCAAAGAAGTGAATGTTTGGATTCGTTATGCTAGTAATAAAGAAACTTATGAAGCAGATAAAAACTTAATAAAAACAGAATTAGAACAAGTGAAAGAAGCAACAAAATCATTTTCTGAGTATGAGAAAGCCAAATATATTTATGAGTATTTGGTAAAAAATAATGACTATGGAGATAAGGATGACATAATGTCTCAAAGTGCCATTAGTGCATTTTCAGACATTAGTTCTCCTGTTTGTGCGGGATTTGCTAGAGCAAGTCAGCTTTTATTTCAAAATGTCGGTCTTACATCGACAATTGTTCCAGGAGCGATCGGAAATACTTTGCACGAATGGAATATCGTTTCGATCGATGGCGATTTTTACAACTTTGATGCAACAGTCGCTAGTTCAGAAGAAATCAAACACTTTAAAGAAGATGGCATTTTATATAATGGATTTTTGTTTGAGCACGATGAAAATTATCAAATCGAAGAAAGTAAAATGATTCCAAAACCGGACGGAACGAAATATTTATATTACTCTCATGAAAACTTGATATATCGTTATACCGGAATCGAAGATTTCAAGCAAAAACTAGATTCTTATGATACCGACTATATCGAATTAGAAATCTCCAATATGCCAGCATTTCGCCTAGCAAAAGACGAAATCGAAGAACAAACCGGAATTCAAGATTTACTGATGGTTGGATATGTTATATGGATCAAAAAATAAAAGAAAGGAAGATCGTATGACAGAAGAAGATAAACGTGTGAAGGAACTCATGTCTCAAATTTTAGATTATCAACTTGCTTTAGAAAATTATGAGGACTTGAGAGGGGAAGATTTAGATTATCTGATTCCAACTCATAAAAGACTTGGGGAATTGAGAAGAAGCCGAAAAATCTGGAATGATGAAAAGAAAATCAAGGAAGCAACGGAAATCTTACAAGTGTTTCAAGATACGGTTGAGAAGTTAGGAAAAGAAAACTTTACCTTTTATGAGGATGGCTCCGTGGCATATACAGGCCCATTCTTAACAGCAAGAAAAAAGGGAACTCATAAATAAAAATGGTTGCAAATTGGATATGTTATATGGATCAAAAAATAAAAGAAAGGAAGATCGTATGAAAGAAGATAAACGTGTGAAGGAACTCATGTCCCACATCTTGGATTATCAACTTGCTTTAGAAAATTATGAGGACTTGAGAGGAGAAGATTTAGACTGTTTAGATTCAACATTCGAGAAACTCCATGAGTTAAGACAAAACCGAAAAATTTGGGATGATGAAAAGAAAATCAAAGAAGCAACGAAAATCTTACAAGTATTTCAAGATACGGTTGAAAAATTAGGGAAAGAGAATTTTACCTTTTATGAGGATGGCTCCGTGGCATATACAGGTCCATTCTTAACATCAAGAAAAAAGGAAACTCATAAATAAAAATGGTTGCAAATTGGATATTTATGATTTATCATAAAAAGTAAGAAAGGAAGATCGTATGAAAGAAGATAAACGTGTGAAGGAACTCATGTCTCAAATTTTAGATTATCAACTTGCTTTAGAGGATTATGAAGATTCGAGAGGGGAAGATTTAGATTATCTGATTCCAACTCATGAAAGACTTGGAGAATTAAGACAAAACCGAAAAATCTGGGATGATGAAAAGAAAATCAAGGAAGCAACGAAAATCTTACAAGTATTTCAAGATACGGTTGAGAAGTTAGGGAAAGAAAACTTTACCTTTTATGAGGGTGGCTCCGTGGCATATACGGGCCCGTTCTTAACGTCAAGAAGAAGAAAAGAGGAGAAATAATTGTATGGGTAAAGGTGGAAGAAATAGAGACTGGGGATATGCAAGTTATGATGTAGATAATCCCGATGATGAAAGGCTGACTTATACAAGTTTTGAAAAAGATGGCAGAGTCAATCGATATACGGATAATGGAGATGGGGGACATAGTCATGAAAAATGGAACAACAAAGAGGATTATATTGCCGGGAAAGATCCGGATTGGGGAAGAAGTGAGAGTGGGAAATCGAAAAACCCCACTACTGGAGAGCTGCAAGAAAACGGAGATTGTTTTTTAACGACAGCTTGTATGCATAACTATAAGAATAATTTTGATGATCATTGTTATGAATTAGAAGTATTGAGATGGTTTCGAGATCAATTTGTGTCAAAAGAAGATATCGAGTACTATTATGCGGTTGCTCCTATTATTATCGAGGCGATCGAGCACTCTTATAAAAAGTCAAAAGCGTATGCAGAAATTTATCAAGATGTGATTCGATATTGTGTGAAAGAGATTGAAAAACAAGAATATGTAGAAGCTTATCAACGTTATAAGGATAGTGTTTTAAAACTAGAAGAACAATATGCAAGACCAGACTTGGTGAAGCGCCTTCTAAGAACAATGAAAAAATAGGTAACAAACGTGGGAAATTGTGTAAATAAAACGATTTCCTTTTCTTTTACTTTACAGAGTTTTTGATTTTGCGTATAATGAAATTGATTTAAAAAATAGAAAGGAACACGCCATGTTAGAGTTAAAACATATAAAAAAGACTTATGTGACTGGTGAATTTAGTCAACATGCATTAAAAGATTTTAGCTTAAAATTTCGCAAAAGTGAATTTGTTGCCGTTTTAGGACCAAGTGGTAGTGGTAAGACGACATTATTAAATATTATTGGTGGATTAGATCGTTATACGAGTGGGGATTTGATTATCAATCAAAAATCGACGAAAAATTTTAAAGATCGCGATTGGGATAGTTATCGTAACAATTGTGTTGGTTTTATCTTTCAAAGTTATAATTTAATTAGTCATATTAGCGTTTTAGACAATGTCGAGATGGGAATGACATTATCTGGAGTAAGTAAGAAGGAACGCTTTAGAAAAGCACTAGAAGTGCTCGACAAAGTGGGATTAAAAGATCATGCTCATAAAAAGCCAAATCAGCTTTCTGGTGGACAGATGCAGAGAGTGGCGATTGCAAGAGCACTTGCCAACGATCCAGAAATTATTTTGGCTGATGAGCCAACCGGAGCTTTGGATTCTGCTACAAGTGTTCAAATTATGGAACTCATCAAAGAAATTGCGAAAGATAAACTAGTAATCATGGTTACCCATAATGATGAACTGGCGGAAACGTATGCTTCTCGTGTTGTGCGTATGCGTGATGGAGAAATTATCAGTGATAGTGACCCAGTCGATGATATGAGCGATCAAAAAAGTTATAATATTCGTAAAACCGCTATGAGTTTTTTAACGGCTTTAAAGTTATCGTTCAATAATATTAAGACCAAAAAAGGAAGAACGTTACTCACTGCTTTTGCAAGTAGTATTGGTATCATTGGTATCGCTTTAATTTTGTCACTTTCGAATGGTTTCGATATTCAAATTGATAAATTTGAAACAGAAACATTGTCTAGTTTTCCAATTATGATCACCGAACAGGCTATGGAGTTAGATGCTAGTACAATGATGGAAATTCGTGATGAAGCAATGAATACGAGGGAGGATTACCCTTCTGAAAACAAAGTATATCCTTATGATACTTTGGCTAATACGATGCTTCATACCAATAAAATTACATCAGATTATGTTGATTATATAAATGAAATCGATAAAAATTTAATCACGGGAATTGCCTATACTCATGTTACCGGTTTAAATTTGTTAAACAAAGTAGATGGGGAAATTAAGCCAGTTATGACTTCCCATTCGTCTGGTACTTCTTATTTTGCTTCTCTTCCAATCGAAGTGGATAATAACATGCCAACTTATTTAGAAAAGAATTACGATGTCTTAGCGGGAAGTTTTCCTACGGATATGACCGATTTAGTATTGCTGGTAGATAGTAAAAATCGTGTCGATACGGATCTATTAAAATTACTTGGTATCGATACTGATAAAGAAGAAATTGCTTTTGATGAATTGCTTGGATTAGAGTTAAAACTTGTCTTAAATGATGATTATTATCGTAATTTAGGAGATTATTTTACGTTAAATAATGACTATCAAGCAATGTATGAAAGCGAAAATACCATCACACTTACGATTACTGGTATTATTCGTGGTAAAGAAGATAATAAACTTGCTACTAGTGGTAGTATGATTGGTTATACGGAAGCATTAGTTTCTTATATCATCGAACAGAATCAAAATTCAGCAATCGTAGAGAAGCAAAAAGAAGCAAATTATAATGTTTTAACAGGAGAACCACTTGATCTTTCTACGGAAGAGGGAGAGAAGACGAAACAGCAATTGCTTGCTTATTTAGGTGCGGATACTCTTCCATATATGATCAGTATTTATCCGGTTGATTTTGATAGTAAAGAACAGATTTTAGACTATCTTGATGGATATAATGAAAATAAAGAGTCAGAAGATCAGATTATCTATACAGATTTAGCTGCTACGGTATCATCTTTATCGGGTAGTATCATGGATGCGATTACCTATGTATTAGTTGCTTTTAGTGCCATTTCGTTAGTAGTATCGAGCATTATGATTGGTATTATTACTTATATTTCAGTTTTGGAGCGCACGAAAGAAATTGGGGTATTACGTGCCCTAGGTGCTCGTAAAAAAGATATTACACGTGTCTTCAATGCGGAAACCTTTATTATCGGACTTTGTTCTGGTATATTGGGAATCGGTATTGCTTGGTTACTCACATTTCCAATGAATATGTTATTGAAGTCTTTGACGGATTTACCAAATGTTGCACAGTTAAATCCTATTCATGCTCTTATTTTAGTACTCATTAGTATTTCTCTTACGTTAATTGGAGGATATATACCAGCTAAAATCGCATCGAAGAAAGATCCAGTCGTCGCACTTCGCACTGAATAATTTATTTTTGTATAAAAAAACTCCTTTTGTACCATAAAAAGTATGAAAGGAGTTTTTTATGGCACGTCACAAAGTCGAAATATGTGGCGTGAATACTGCGAATATTAAAGTATTAAGTAGTGAAGAACAGATGGCATTGTTCAAGAAGATGCAAGCTGGAGATCCCTTTGCGAAAGATGATCTCGTAAATGGAAATTTAAAGCTTGTCCTCAGCATTTTAAAACGATTTAATAATCGTACGGATAACATGGATGATCTGTTCCAAGTAGGCTGTATTGGGCTAATAAAGGCCATCGATAATTTTGATTTGTCTCATGAAGTGAAGTTCAGTACGTATGCAGTCCCTATGATCGTAGGGGAATTAAAACGCTTCTTGCGCGATAATAATAGTATTCGAATTGCTAGAAGTATTAAAGATCTGGCATATAAAGCTCTACGTACAAAAGAAGCATTAACCTCTCTTCATGGCAGGGAAGCTACTTTAGAAGAGGTTTCGAAAGAATTGGGAATACCTGTTTGTGAAATTCAAAATGCACTTGATTCGATGCGTGATACGATCAGTATGTTCGAACCCATTTATAACGATGGTGGCGATACCATCTATCTAGCTGATCAACTGGAGGATAAAAGTAATCGATCAGAAGTGATCGATACTCGTATTTCTTTAAAAGCTGCTTTAGAAGGATTAAAAGAAAAAGAACGTTACATTTTGATGGAACGCTACATCGTAGGAAAGACCCAGATGGAACTAGCAGAAGAAATTGGAATTAGTCAAGCACAAATTTCCAGGTTAGAAAAAAGCGGTTTAGAAAATATTAAGAAGTTAATGGAATAGAAAGGTTAGAAAAGTATAAATACTTTTCTTTTTTCATAAAATGGAATAGGTGGTAATATGCGTTTATCCGATCTTCAAAACAAAGATGTGATCAATATGAACGATGGCAAAAAAATTGGTAATATCATCGATGTCAACATCGACATGAGTGGTAAGATGAATGGTCTCATCGTGGAAAAGACCAAGTTCTTTATTTCGATGTTTACAAGTAAAGATGAAGTCGAAATAAAATGGGATCAAATCGAAAAGATTGGAGAAGATGTCATTCTTGTCAAAACAAGTTTTTGATTTTATGACAAAACTGTAAGAATAGAATCGTAGTATTTTTATTAGAAGTATGCTATAATGATTTTTAGGTGATAATATGAAAGTGTTGCTACATACGGATAAGATGGAACAAGTAGAGAAAAGTGGCGTTGGTAGAGCAATTGTTCATCAGAAAAAGGCACTCGATCTCGTAGGAGTACCTTATACAACTGATCCGAATGATGATTATGATATCATTCATATTAATACGATTTTTCCGGAGTCGTATTTAATGGGGAAAAAAGCAAAGAAAATGGGTAAAAAAGTCATTTTTCATGCCCATTCGACAGAAGAAGATTTTCGTAATTCCTTTTTATTTTCTAATCAAGTCGCACCAGCTTTTAAATTGTGGCTCAAGAAGTGTTATTCGAGCGCGGATTTGGTGATTACTCCAACTCCCTATTCGAAAAGATTATTAGAAAATTACGATCTAGGCAAAAAGATCATTGCGGTATCCAATGGAATTGAATTAGATTTCTTTAAAAAAGATCCGGAATTAGGTCGTAAGTTCCGAGAAGAATTTCATTTTCGTGATTCGGATAAGGTTGTAATGTCAGTAGGACTTTATATCGAACGAAAAGGAATTTTAGATTTTGTCGAACTTGCAAAAGAATTACCTCAATATCAGTTTATTTGGTTTGGATATTTGGATCCTAAATTAATTCCCCTTAAAATTAGAGAAGCCGTGGAGACAAAATTACCAAATCTTCATTTTCCAGGCTATGTGCCAAGAGAGATTTTAAGAGGAGCTTATTCGGGTGCTGATCTATTTTTCTTTCCCACATATGAAGAGACAGAAGGTATCGTTCTTTTAGAAGCACTTGCTTCCAAAATACCCGTTTTAATCCGTGATATTCCGATTTATGAAGGTTGGTTTCAAAATGGTATCAACGTTTATAAAGGAAGAAATAACGAAGAATTCAAAGAGAAAATTACCGGTATTTTAGAAGGAACCCTTCCTTCCTTAGTAGAAGAAGGTTATAAAGTAGCAGAAGAAAGAGATATCAAAAATATTGGAAAAGAATTGAAAGCAATTTATGAAGAAGTCATGAGTATGGAAGAGACGAATACGAAATAGTATTCGTTTTTTTGTAAAGAAAAGAATCATAGTTTTTTTTGGCTTTTTTTGATATAATGGTTAAGAAAGTAGATGTTATAGATGAAGATAAAAAAAATAATGGGAATGATAATCGTTCTTCTCCTTTTTCTGGGAGCAGGATATTTCTTGTTACGAAGACCTTATCAGGAATATTCTCTCAATCTATTTTATATGGATACTTATATTCAGATCAAATTTGATACGAAGAAAAGTAGAGATGACGTGAAAAAGATAAAAGAAGAAGTAACTAAGATTTATCAGGATTATCATGAACTTGCCAATCGATATACGGAATATGGTCAAAATGTTTATTATTTGATCCATAATACGAGTGAAGAAGAGGTGATTACCGTCGATCCTAAGCTATATGAATTATTGTCATATGGTGAGATGGCGTATCAAGAAAGCAATGGGTTACTTGACATCAACATGGGATGTGTAATCGATAAATGGAAATATTATCGAGAACGGAAAGAGGGAATTCCAACGGATGAAGAACTAGAAAGTTGTAATAGTGTGAATCGCTTGGTATTGTTAGGAGAAAATCAAGTTCTTAACAATCATCCGAATATCGATCTTGGCGCGATTGCCAAAGGATATGCGACAGAAAAAGTAAAAGAATATTTTGAAAGTGTCGGTATCACGAGTTATATCATCAATGCAGGAGGAAATGTAGTAGTGGGAACACCGCAACATAAGGATTATTATCAGGTTGGTATTGAAGATCCAAACGATGGTAGTGTTTTTAAAGTATTAAAAGTGACAAATCAGGCCGTGGTAACAAGTGGTGGTTATGAACGTTTTTATGAATATGAAGGTCATAAGTATCATCACATTATTGATCCGAATACCAATTATCCGAGTGAATACATGAAAAGTGTGACGATTATTACGGACGACAGTGCTTTAGCAGATCAATTATCGACAACACTCTTTTTGATGAGTATCGAAGAGGGGAAAGCATATATTGAAAGGTACCCGAATGTCGAAGTGATTTGGTATTCGAATGATGATGAAATCATCATGACAGAAGGAGTGAAAAAGTATGAATAAACAAGATGGAATTTTAATTTTCATCTTGATCATTCTCTCTCTTTTCGGAATGGCATTCTTCTATTTATCGGAAAAAGACGGACCCAAAAAGGCTGTCGTTTACTATGAAGATCAAGTTGTGCTAGAAATTGATCTTACACAAAAAGAAGAGAAAACATATCAAGTAGAAGGGTTCAATGGAACGGTAACAATCGAGAGTAAGGATGGTAAAGTAAAAGTAGTAAGTGAGAATAGTCCACTTCATTTATGTTCAAAGCAAGGGTATATTAGTTCCTCTTATGAAACGATCGTTTGCCTTCCTAACAAGATCGTGGTAGCAATCGAAGCGAATGATTCATTAGATGCAGTAGCAAAGTAGGTGACATATGGAAATCAAAAAATTAACCCGTTTATCGATGTTACTCGCCTTATCAGTTATTCTAGGATTATTAGAAAATATGATTCCTTTTTTCAGTGGCATTATTCCTGGACTAAAGTTGGGCCTTGCCAATATCGTCGTTTTGTTTGTCCTCTACACATTCAGCAGTAAAGATGCTTTTTTCTTATCGATTTTAAGAGTTATTTTGATGGGACTCATTAGTACTGGACTTTTTAGTATTCGTTTCTTTTTGAGTTTAGGTGGTGCCTTTTTGAGCTTTGTTGTGATGGCATTATCGAAAAAGTATACGAAGCTGTCAGTGATCGGAACGAGTGTTTTAGGATCGATTGCTCATAGTGTTGGGCAAATTCTAGTTGCAATTCTGTTAATCAAACAAGGTCTTATGATTTATTACTTACCTTGGCTTTTATTTTTTTCCATTCCAACTGGTATTGTCGTTGGTTATATGAGTAAATACTTTATTGACTACTTTGAAAAAAGATTGAAAATTAATTTTTAATATAGTATAATAAAAGCATAAAAATAGGAGGAAATTATGAAGAAGATATTATTGGTTGTTTTATTATCGAGTATGTTATTTTTTACGGGATGTGAAAAGGTTACCGAAACGAAAGGAGATTACAAAGAAGGAACCTATTATGCGAGTGTAGCAGATACTTATGGCGGTGGATCCAATACTGCTATTGCGGTTATTTATGTTGATGAAAATGGTGTGTTAAAATCGGTTTATCTCGATGCAACTTATACGAAAGACGGTGTTGTCACAACCAAAAAAGCATTGGGTGATGACTATAATATGATGGCAAATCCAAGTGCTGCTGGAGAATGGTATGAACAAGTCGAAAAATTAGAAGCAGCCGTAGTGGAAAAGCAAGGATTAGATGGTATTACTTTGAATGAGGATGGAAAAACGGATGCTGTCAGCGGATGTACGATTCAAATCGATGCTTTATATCGTGCTTTACAATCAGCTTTGGAACAAGCAAAGTAAAATAAAATGCAAACACAACTCGAAAAGTTGTGTTTTTTTCTTACCTTCGGTATAATGTTAGTTAGGTGAAAAGATGAAAAAGGTGACAATATTAGGAATATTCATATTGGTGTTGGATCAAATCATCAAACAGATTATTGCGATTACGATTCCTCTCGATCGTAGTGTTTCTGTCATCGGTGATTTTTTCAAGCTTACTTATGTAAGAAATTATGGAGCAGCTTGGAGTGTGCTCAGCGGGAATCGTTTTTTTCTCATTATAGTTGCCCTGGCTTCTTTATTTTTCCTTTATTATTTCTTGCATAATCGCATATTGAAGCGTTCGGAAATTTTGATATATGGATGTTTACTTGGTGGTATTTTAGGAAACTTATATGATCGTACCTTTTATGGTTATGTGATTGACTATTTAGAGTTTACTTTTTTTAAATATCATTATCCAATCTTTAATTTTGCGGATATTTGTATTGTCATCTCCGTTTTTTGCTTAATGATTCTCATATGGAAAGGAGACGTGAACCATGGAACAAATGGTCGTTCAAAATAGTAATGATAAAAGAATTGATCAATATATGATGGAAGTGACGGGTTATAGTCGTAGTAAAGTTCAGAAATTGGGAGAAGCTAAGTTACTATTTGTGAATGGGAGGTCAGTTAAAAATAGCTATCGCTTGAAAGATGGAGACATCATCACTTATGAAGAACCCAAAACGGAAGAAATGAAAGCCATACCAGAGAAAATGGATCTCGATATTGTCTACGAAGATGATGATGTGTTAGTCGTAAACAAGGCGAATGGGGTAGTGGTACATCCTGCTCCCGGCAATACTCATGGTACATTGGTCAATGGACTTTTGTATCATGCCAAAGACTTAAGCCATATCAATGGGGAATTTCGCCCTGGTATCGTTCATCGAATCGACCGTGATACAACGGGATTACTCATGGTGGCAAAAAACGATAAGGCTCATGAAATTCTTGCTCGTGAATTAGAAGAAAAGAAAACGCATCGTAAATATATCGCGCTCGTGTGGGGTGTGATAAAAGAAGATACCGGAACGATCGATGCTCCCATTGGAAGAGATCAGACGGATCGTAAAAAAATGACGGTAACGAGTCATAATAGTAAGAAAGCGATTACCCATTTTCGCGTTTTGAAACGTTATCACGATGCCACACTTATTGAATGTGAACTTGAAACAGGTAGAACTCATCAAATTCGTGTCCATATGAATTATATTGGTCATCCTGTTGTCAATGATCCTGTTTATGGCAAGAGAAAACAGATCAACGAGGAAGGACAATGTCTACATGCGATGGAATTAGGCTTTATTCATCCTAAGACAAAAAAATATATGGAGTTTTCTGCTCCACTTCCCGATAAATTTTTAAATATTCTCAAACATTTTGAAGAATAGAGTAGAATGTGTTATAATAAAAAAGCATTAGAAATAGACAGGAGGTTTCTATGAACGAAGTAATCGTAACCAAAGATGATGAAATTGTAATGAAACTGTTGCATTATTTTATTACGGAAAAAGGATATAATCCGATTGTGTTACACGGAGCGAAAAATGAAATATGGTTAGAAAACTTAGAAGCTGACTATCGTATTATTCGCATTGTAACGAATTATATTCACAACGATGAACAATTCAATTATGATATTTATCGTACGAAAGCAATTATGAAACGAATCAAGAAAAAAACATATTCTTTACATATGAATGCGATCAGTATCTTTTTAAATTTAGGAGATAATGTACATATTGAAAAGTATGACAATCATAATCAAAACTTACTTTGCCTCGATATCGCTACGATGGATGATTTTAAAAAGTATGAACAAGTGATGGTAGAGTTTCCAAATATTACGGAAGAGACTGATTTTAAAGAAAAAGGATTGGAACTATTTATGAAAGTAACAGATGCAATCAATAAAAAGAACGAAACCGACGCAAGACGTGCGGAAGATGTTTTTAGACCTAAAAAACCAATTGTAACTTATATTTTAATTGCGATCAATGTAGTAGTCTTTTTACTCATGTATTTACTCGGAAATGGTAGTACTCATGTTGGTACCTTACTTTCGTTTGGAGCGAATTATGCTCCCTATGTCTTAGATGGAGAGTATTGGCGTCTTCTTACGAGTGCTTTCTTACATATTGGTATCATTCACCTTGTATTTAATATGTATGCACTTTATGTGATCGGTCCACAATTAGAAAGCTTTTATGGCAAAGGGAAATATCTCATCATTTATCTATTTAGTGCCATTGCCGGTAATTTGATGTCGATCATGTTTACTCATAATGCGGTAAGCGCCGGTGCGAGTGGAGCTATCTTTGGATTACTAGGATCTTTATTATATTTTGGTTACCACTACCGTGTTTACTTAGGAAATGTTTTAAAATCGCAAATTATTCCTCTCATTATTTTGAATCTCATGATGGGCCTTTTCCTAAGTGGAATCGATATGGCTGCACATGTTGGGGGATTAATTGGTGGTATTTTAATTTCAATGGCATTAGGAGTAAAATATAAGTCAACGACATTCGATAGAGTAAATGGCGTTATTATGACAATTATCTTTACTGTATTTATGATCTATATGGGATTTATAAGATAGAGCAATCTATCTTTTTTTTGACAATTTAATAATTTCTGCTATAATATGTCGGGGGAAGAAGGAAGAATATGAAAGTTACAGAAGATAAACTAGCACTATTATTGCAATGGAAAAAAGAAGGTAAAAAAGTAAGTGAGATTGCTCAAAAATTAGAAATTTCTATTCCAACCTATTATAATTGGATGAAATTAGCGGAAAGTAAAACAATAAAAATGAACAAACATGATGTAGAAAATTTAAAGAGCCATTATGATGAACCCCTTTTTCCAGGAGGATTGACAGCTGTTTCTTCTTTTAAAGTCGACGGCATCAAACGTAAAATTAGCGTATATCAATTAGATCGCCAAAACTATGTATTAGATCAATTCAAGACTGATGATGAGTACAAAGCTAAAATTTATGAATTAAGTTTAGAAGTGGAAGACAATGCAAGAATTTTTTATTTCATGAATAAAGAAAGAAAATTAAACCATGATTATATGGAATATATGAGCAAGACGAGGATGTTTTTTCAAGAAGATCATCAGAAGAAAATCCTTCTTTTAAAAAAATTAAAGAAACTTTCTCCTATATTTGAAACACTTAATAAAAAAGTTTATTGTCAATATGTCTATTTTAACCAATTTATCAATTTAACGGATAAAGAAATTATGCAAAATGAAACTATTATTCATAATTGGATTATCATGAAAGAAAACGAAAACCATATTATCGAAGAGAAAATGTATTGTGAAGATCATTATGAATCATCAAAAAAAGTGGAAGAAGGTTCTACTTTAGCACCAAAATCAGCTCATCAATATGATATTTATTGGTATCATTTTCCTGATAGAGCGAGTGAGGACAATCCTACTGGAAAACACCCATGTGTCGTAGTATCAAGTGATTCACGAATTAATAGCCGTTTAAATGAAGCGATCATTCTTCCAATGACGTCAAATCAAAAAAGACAAAAATATGAAACCAGTGTAGCGGTAGATCTGTTTAAAAATAGTTTTGTATTAACCAATCAAATGGAATGTGTGCCTCAAGTGAAACTTTCACCGACTAACTATGAATTAGATAAAAATGAAGTAGTAGAATTACAAAGAGCAATATTAAAAAATTTAGGCTTAGATGTAGAAACACTATGGTTAGAACTACAAGAATTGATCGATCAAAAAGAAGAAACGAACAAGTCAATTTCTCAAAAAATAATCCAATTAGAAGAATTGAAAAAAGAAATAGACAGAGCGAGAGGCGAACTTTCGGTTACAAAAAGTTACTTAAAGAATGCACAAATAGAACTCACTAAGAAAAAAAGTAAAAAAAGAAATAAAAAATATTAGATTACTTGAAAAAAGAGAAGTAAATCTGTTATAATGAATTCATAAAGAAATAGTAATATAGTGTGCGAAGGCATGAAAAGTAAAGGAAAGCCCTTGATTGCGATATGCACACGGGGGGGGGGTATTTATACCCCTCTTTTTGTGTTGAAAGGATGATAGGATGGAAAGTAAAGTAAAGCAATTATTGTCATTCGTATTGGGAGGATTACTCATGACTTCAGTTAGCGTTTATGCGGTAACGACGTTATATGAAGCAAAAGAAGTCGGATATGATAACGCTATTAGTGGAACCAGTAACACCGATGTCCAAGGAGCATTAGATGAACTCTACGAATTATCTGAGAATGCAACTACCATTACTGGTAATTGTAACAATGTAGCAAAGCCCAATCTAGGAACGGATTTAATTCCTGTAACACTATCGGATGATGGAGTAGTAACCTATGCGGATACGACTCAGGAATGGTATAACTATTGTAAGAAAGAGTGGGCGAATGCGATTCATTTAATCGATAATCCAAGTAAAGAATATAAAATAGGAGATATCATTTTAGAAAGTGATATTAGAAGTTATTTTGTATGGATACCAAAGTATAAATATAAGCTATGGAATGTAAATGTAAGTGATACTTTAACACTCGCTCATTCGATCGACATTATCTTCGATACCAATAATACAACCGATATCGAAGGAGAGTCATGTGCAACACCCATGACAAGCGGAGAGAGTGGAGAATGTGATAATGGCGAATACATGACCCATCCAGCATTCATCAGTATGGATGTAGATGGATTCTGGGTAGGGAAGTTTGAACCAACGGGAAGTATCTCTAATATCACTGTAAAACCCAATCAATCATCGATTCAAAATCAAACTGTTTATAACATGTTTGTAAATGCTTATAACTATTCAAGAGAGAATGATTCGCATATGATGAAGAATACGGAGTGGGGAGCCGTTGCTTATTTAAGTCATTCTATTTATGGAATCAGCGGTGAAGTAAATATTAACAATAATAGTTCTTATATCACAGGGATGTCTAGTTTATTAACATTAAATCAAAGTATTTATCCAGGAACCTATGGAAATGGAAGCAATTATAATATGCCTTACAATAGTGAAATAGGATATCTAGCGAGTACGACTGGGAATATTACGGGAACCTACGATATGTCGGGAGGAGCAAATGAATATATGGCGTCTTATATATCCGAAAATTATGGAGAGAGTGGATTTAATGCTACCAATATAAAGAATTATGACAGTAAGTATTTTGATGTATACTTAAGCAATAGTACGGAAAGTAGTTATCAAAATAGAATTTTAGGAGATGCGACTGGAGAGATGGGACCATTTGTGACCTTTACGGATGGTGATGGAACATCAAGACCACATAACAAGTGGTATTCCAACAATTCCCTATTTGTGGATTCGTCTCTTCCTTGGCTCAACCGAGGTGCTGCTCACTATGATGGTGTACTCACAGGGCAGTTCTACTTTGGTCGCTACACTGGGACGTCTTATAGCACCCGTTCTTTTCGCCTTGTTCTTACTCCGTAAATATTGAAGTTGTTAAATAAAAAAGAGTTATCAAACTTACTTGATAACTCTTTTTACTATAATTTACGATATAAACCAACTGCTTTTCCAAGAATTGTTACATTATTTAAAATGATGGGATCCATCGTATCATTTTCTGGTTGAAGGCGGAAATAATTTGCCTCTTTGTAAAAGGTTTTTAAAGTAACTTCATTTTCATCTGTCATGGCTACGACGATTTCTCCGTTACGTGCTGTATTTTGCTTTTCGACGATTACGATATCGCCATCGAAGATTCCGGCATTGATCATGCTGTTTCCACTTACGAGTAACGTAAATACTTCTTTGTTATTCGGGATTAAGTATGCTGGTAAAGAAAAGTATTCATCTGGTCTTTCGATTGCTTCGATAGGATTACCAGCAGTAATTTTTCCTAAAAGTGGTACTTCGACAACATTTGTATCTTGCATAGCAAATTCATTTTCAACTAATAATTCAATCGCACGATTTTTGGCTCCATCTTTTTTGATAACACCTTTATGTTCCAAGTTGTTTAAATGGGCTTGAATGGTAGCTGGACTTGATACGCCAACTCCTTTCGCTATTTCGCGAACAGTAGGTGGATATCCATGTGATACGACATATTCTTTTATAAAATTCATAATTTCTTCTTGTTTTCTTGTGAGTTTTTCCAAATGTAAAACCTCCTTTTTATTTCATTACATTTACAGTTTACCATATATTAATAGAAAAGTCAAACAATTGTTCGTAAAAAGGTAAAAAAATTGGAAATTATCATAAGGAAAAGATTGAAATAGTAATGATTTTTTGACAACGCTAGTGTCAAAAGACGAACGAATGTTCATAAAGATATTGACACGAACAATCGTTCGTGATAAGATGAAATCAACAAAGGGAGGAATAGTATGAAAGAAATTTTAAAAAGTAAAGTTATGATTGGATTTGCCATTTTTGTGATTGGGTTTGCTTATTTTAATGCTAGTTCATCAAAAAAAATGGAAGAAAATAAAGTCGAAAGTGATAGAGAAATGATTGTCATGAATATGCAATAAATATTTCCATGCCACAGAAAATATGGTATACTAATTACAGAATAATAAGAGGTGGCTTATGCAAGAACAAGTAATCAATAATATGAAGTCATTAGGAATCGATATGATTAAAAAGGCTGGAAATGGACATTCGGGTATCGTGTTGGATGCTGCTACGATGCTATATTGTTTGTATGCTCATCATATCAATATTAATGTAAATGATCCTAAATGGCCAAACCGTGATCGTTTCGTCATGTCTGCAGGTCATGGTTCGGCTATTTTATATGCGACACTTTATATGGCTGGTTATTTAACGAAAGAAGATTTGATGCAATTTCGTCAAATTGATTCTCGTACTCCTGGACATCCAGAAGTAGGGGTTACACCGGGCGTAGAGGTTTCTACAGGTCCGCTTGGTCAAGGGATTGCAACAGCTGTCGGACTAGCACTAGGAGAAAAAATATTAGAACATCGTTTTGTCACTTCGAAAGGGGAATCACTTTTTCATTATCATGTATATGTATTATGTGGTGATGGTGATTTAATGGAAGGAATCAGCTATGAAGCGGCAAGTTTAGCTGGAACTTGGAAGTTAAACAATTTAATCGTCTTATATGATTCGAATCAAACAAGTTTAGATGGATCGACGGATATGGCATTTACAGAGAATGTTCGTGCTCGTTTTGAAGCGATGGGATGGGATACTGAACTGGTCAAAGATGGAGAAAATGTCGCTGAGATTGATCGAACAATTACGAAAGCTAAGAAAAATGATAAACCAACTTTAATCGAAGTACGAACGATTATTGGAAATGGTTCGAAGTTAGCGGGAAGTCACGAAGTTCACGGCAAAGTCTTGGATGATGAAGATATTTATCAGTTGAAAGAGAAGTGGGGAATCGATCATGAACCATTTACAACCTTGCCGAATAGTGAAAACATGTTCCGTGCTGAAATGTTAAAACATACCAAGCTTGCTTATGAAGAATGGGCAAAAAGATATCAAGATTATCATAATGAACATTCTGATTTGTCTAATTTAGATTTTATTTTTGGAAAAAAGAAAGAAATTGATTTATTAAAAACGCCATTTTCTTTCATGAGAGAGGAGAAGGAAGCAACCCGAAAGACGAATGCAACTTTCCTAAATCATATTGCTCGAGAAATTCCTTATTTTATTGGTGGAAGTGCTGATTTATCGACTTCTGTTAAGAGTTATATCGATAAAGGCGATGATTTGACAAAGGATAATTACTTAGGGAAGAATATTTGGTTTGGAGTAAGAGAACATGCTATGGGAGCTATTTTAAATGGCTTAGCTCTTACTAATTTTCAGGTGTTTGGTTCTACTTTCTTAACTTTTTCAGATTATCTGAAACCGGCGATTCGCATGTCATCTTTAATGAAACTCCCGGTAATTTATCTTTTTTCTCATGATTCGATTGAGATTGGAAGTGATGGGCCGACTCATCAACCAGTAGAACAACTTGCTATGTTACGTAGTGAACCTAATTTAAATGTATATCGTCCTTGTGATGGAAAAGAATTGTTAGGGTGTTGGAACTATATTTTAAAAGAAAAAGAAAAGCCAAGTGCACTCATTCTTTCGAAAGTAGAAGTAGAACAACTTGCAACGACTAGCAGTGAAGAAGTAGCGAAGGGAGCTTATGTTGTTCGTAAAGAGAAGCAATACTTACATGGTATTTTGATAGCGACAGGAAATCAAGTACATACCGCTTTGCGGATTGCTACGAAGTTATATGAAAGAGAAAAACTCGATCTTCGAGTCGTCAGTATGCCTTGTATGGAATTGTTTTTGGAACAACCAAAAGAGTATCGTGACACGCTATTACCAAAAGGGATAAGAACGGTCGTAATAGAAGCTGGTTCTTCATTTGGATGGCATCAGTTTGTCTATAATTCTTCTTACTTACTAACGATTGATCATTTTGGAGCAAGTGGTTCTCGTGATCAAATTTTAAAGAAATATCACTACGATTATAAATCATTAGAAGAAAGAGTAAAGAAACTATTTTTGTAGTTTCTTTTTTCGACAAAATAGTAATCCTTTTTTCTGTTATAGTAAAGTGGGTGATACGATGCGGAAATATTATGTTTTTCACTTGCGACGTTCTAGCTATGAGGCTTATCTTGGAAAGGAATCATTCCTTTTTCTATCGTTACAAAAATTAAGAGAGACAAAGGAATATACAGAAGGGTTATCCCTCTATAATCAAATATGTGATCCTTTTGATGTATCACAATTACAAGAATATTTTAGTAAAAAGTATCACGTGGAAAAAAAGAAACGTTATTATTTTGTCGATCATAAATATGATCAAACTTATTTACTAGAACTGAATTATTCATGTCTTGTCTTACTTACCAAAGAAAATTTACCGAATGTTTTTCTAAATCTTTCTTTTTATAGTCCTTATTTATTTGTTTGTGATTTTGAAAATAAAGATTATTTTTGGCTTTATGATATCACGTCTAGAACGAGAATATATGCATATAATCAGGTATAAGACTTGAAAAAAGTGGTAAAATTTAGTACAATGTTAACAAGGAGGATAGAAAAATATGAACTGGGGAGCATTTTTTATAGATTTATTACAAATTTTTGGTGGACTTGTCGTAGGTGCGATTGCGGGTTTCTTTTTAGCTCGTAAATATATGCAGAAGTACATGCAAAAAAATCCACCAATTAATGAACAAATGATCAAAGCAATGATGAGTCAAATGGGGAGAACACCTAGTCAAAAACAGGTGAACCAAATGATGAAACAGATGAGCAAATACAATAGTTAAGCTATTGTATTTTTTATGTACGCATAAATTCTTTTTTCACTCATATATTGTAATAATAGTTTGGAGTGAAAAGATGACGTTAGAAACTTTAGCACGTATCACAAATGGAACTTTAGTTGCTTTTAAAAAGAAAGTGAAAGTAACGGGTTACAGTACGGATACGAGAACAATCGAGAAGGGAAATGTTTTTATTGCACTAAAAGGACTTTCTTTTAATGGTCACGATTATGTGGAAGAGGCATTTCAAAAGGGCTGTAGTGTCGCGATTGTTTCAGAAAAAATACCAAAGAAAAAAGATTGGAATTTGATTCAAGTCGAAAATACTTATGATGCTTTAGCATCTTTAGGTGCTGCTTATCGAGATCGTTATAAGATTCCTTTAATTGCGGTAACGGGAAGTGTAGGAAAGACAACGTTAAAAGAATTGATTGCTTGTGTGTTAGAGCCTAGTTATCGTATTTTAAAAAATGAAGGGAATCAAAATAATCATATCGGGTTACCTATGACACTACTCAAATTAAATGGAGAGTATGATGTGATTATAACGGAACTTGGCATGAATCATGTCGGTGAAATTCGTAAACTATCCCATATTGCAAAACCAGATGTCGCCTTGATTACGAATATTGGAACTTCTCATATTGGCAATTTAGGAAGCAAACGAAATATTTTTAAGGCCAAAATGGAAATTATAGAGGGTATGAATAATGGCTTACTAATCGTAAATGGAGATGATCATTTTTTAAAAAAGTTGCGGAATACCGATCATATCAGTTGTGTTAAATGTGGTAGAAGACACAAAAATGAAATGCGTATTGGCGATATCGAAATCGATCGTAAAGGTACATCTTTCTTGCTTCGTTATCGTAAAAAGAAATATCTCGTGAAATTTCCTTACCCTGGAGAACACTATCCGCATTTGATTTCGATGGCCATCATGGTTGGTCTTAATTTTGATATTCCGATCGAAGAATGTATCCATCGCATCGCAACAAGCGCTAGTATTGACCATCGTTTACAAGTTAAAGAATTAAATCATCGTATTACTTTAATTGATGACAGTTATAATGCCAGTATCGAATCATATCGTTCGGCTCTTCATTTATTAAAAGAGGATAAGCGTCCCAAGTTAATTATTGCTGGTGATATATTGGAATTGGGTCGTCATAGTACACGAATCCATACTGAACTTATTAAACAAATTAATCATATTAAAAATAGTGAAGTGTGGATGACCGGTCATGAGTTCGAACATTTAAAACATAAAGTATTAATGGGAACTTATTTTGAAACTTTAGAAGAAATGATTCAAAAAATATGGGAAAATGAGTGGCATGATTGTATGATTTTAGTAAAAGGATCTCATGCTTTAGGTCTTTCTGAAGTAGCACGTACGATCGAAGAAAAATATCATCGATGACGAAAAAAGGCTCACGAAGAAGTGAGCTTTTTACTCTTGCCTTTCTTTCTATTTTTCTATATAATGGACGAGGGATGTGAAAGAATGAAAATTAAATATGAATTAAAACATAAAGATCAAAATAGTAAAGCAAGGCATGGTATTCTATATACCAATTATGGAAGTTTTGAGACGCCTATTTTTATGCCGGTGGGAACACAAGCAACCGTTAAGACATTATCGCCAGAGGAATTAAAAGAGATTCATAGTGCGGTGATTTTATCTAACACGTATCATTTATGGTTACGTCCTGGCGAAGATGTGGTTGCCAAAGCGGGAGGACTACATAAATTTATGAATTATGATGGCCCGATTTTAACCGATAGTGGTGGTTTTCAAGTTTTCTCTCTTGCTAAAAATAAAAAGAAAGATATTGTCGAAGAAGGAGTTCATTTTAAAAGTCATCTAGATGGAAGGCCATTACTTTTAACTCCAGAATTATCGATTCAAATTCAGAACAAATTAGATAGTGATATTGCTATGAGTTTCGATGAATGTCCACCGTATCCTGTTACCTATGAATATATGAAGCAAAGTGTGGAACGTACTCTTAGATGGGCGAAGCGTGGGGCATCGGTTCATAATAATCCTAATCAATCTTTGTTTGGAATTGTTCAAGGAGGAGAATTTGCCGATTTGCGCAAATGGAGTGCGGAAGAGACCGTGAAATTAAATTTTGATGGTTATTCGATTGGTGGAACGAGTGTTGGTGAAGATAAAAAGACCATGTATCAAATGATCGATGATTCCATTCCTTATTTACCAGAAGATAAACCACGTTATTTGATGGGAGTAGGAGATCCCATCGATATTATAGAAGGGGTTATTCGTGGGGTTGATATGTTTGACTGTGTACATCCAACAAGACTTGCGCGTCATGCCCATGCCTTTACAAGACACGGTAAAATTAATTTGAAAAATGCCAAATATAAAGAAGATTTTACACCGCTTGACGATAGTTGTGATTGCTATGCTTGTAAACATTATACGAAAGCATATATTCGTCACTTGATGGTAGCAGAAGAAACATTTGGAAGTCGTTTATTATCGATTCATAATTTGCGATTTTTAGTTCGCTTAGTAGAAGAACTAAGAGAAGCAATCGATCAGGATCGTGTGTTAGAATATAAAGAAGAGTTTATGAAAACGTACTATACGAAAGAGTCTTAATTCGACAAAAAAAATAAACTAGCTAGCTAGTTTATTTTTCTTTTGACGTAAAATTGATTCCTACCATGCCTCCAAAGAGACTACCAACGAGTAGAATGAAATAATAAATAAGATCTTTCCATTGAAAACTTTTGTGGAGTCCTAAATAGTCAAATAACACTAGTATCACTAGAAAAATAAGTCCTATTTTTATTCCTTCTAACCAACCTTTTTCTTTGGAATTCTTTGCTAAAACAAAACCACTAACGAAAAGAGAAAGAATGGGAATCACTAGTTTTAAAATGGTTACGAATTGATATGGAATAATATGAAAATAATGTAAGACTGTCATTAAGAAAGTTAAAACAAATAAAAAGCCTAATAAATATAAGAATGCTTTTCCTAATTTCTTTAATTCAAAAATATGATGCATCGTAATTCCTCCTAATAAAATGTATGATGCGAAATTTTTTTTATACCATCGAAAAGTGCATTTTCATAAGAAGATTGGAGTATGATGTGGAAGATATAACAAAGATAGTATGATCGTGAGGTAAGTTAATGTCAAAATTTGTTTGGATATTTTGATTTACCTTTGTACAGTATAAAATAGGTGATATTATGTATCTGATCATAATTATAAAGACCATTCTTTTGTATGTTTTGATTGTTCTGATCGATCGTATGATTGGTAAAAAAGAGGTAGGAAAACTTACGATGATAGAATTTTTAGTAAGTTTATTAATAGTCGAATTATTCTTTTTTATGCTCATTACAAATGACCGTTTTTTATGGATGCTACTAATTCCCATCGCCACTTTAATAATATTGCAATTTTTATTTTATTACAGGATCAAGCATCATCGAAGACTACGTGATTGGATCGGTCGAAAACCAACCGTGATCATTAAAGATGGAACTTTGAATTTTCAAAAGATGGCAAGTTTGCACTACCGTTTTGATCAGCTATTGTCAGCTCTTCATGAACAAGGGTATCATAGCATTGAAGAAGTTCCCTGTGCGATTTTAAAAACCAATGGAAAATTATCGATTTTGCGAAATACGCACGATCAGCCATTACCACTAATCGTAGATGGTCGCATCGATCAAGAAAAGATACAAAAAATAAGAAAAGATGTTTCGTGGCTTATGAATGTATTAAAAAAGAAACAAATTGATTTAGAAGAAGTATTTTATGCATTCTATATGAATCAGAAAATGTATATTATCAAAAAATGATAATATTTTTTATGTTCTTTTGTCTTTCCTTATCGATGGGATTTTAAAAAAAGTAATCATATATATAAAAAATGGAGGTTAGTTTCTTTTTGAAGCATATTTTCATTTTTTGGATATTTTGTATTATAAAAAAAGAAAAATATGTCGAAAAAAATATTGAAATTCATATAAAAATATGATAATTTTAAATAAACACAGTAAGTAACATTACGTGTTCATTGTTGGAAACGAAATTTCTGACACAATCAAAGTAGGGAGGAGGGGCATATGGAAAAGAGAATTAGTTATTCTGGCATTATTATTATTTTACTTGTGGTAGCTGTTGTTATTATGGCAATTGGTTTTGCAACATTCAGTGCTAATTTGACAATCAACGGTACAGCTAGCATCAAAAAAGCAAGTTGGGATGTAGCTTTCGATGAGGGTTCATATACGCAAACTGGAGATATTGCTGCAACTGGAACTCCATCTATTAATGGAACGAGCGTAACTTATGAAGTAACGTTAACAGAACCAGGGGATGTTTTTGAATTTACTGTTGATGTGATTAATAATGGTACTATTGATGCACAATTACAAGAAATTACGTTGGCAGGTACAACCGGACATGAAAATTATTTGAAATTCGAAGTTGTATATAATGGTACTACTTATGATCAAGCAAGCAATACAGTGGCAGATGCGACAGTATTACAAAGTACACAAACGGAAGAATTTACTGTAAGAGTTTCTTACGTTGCGCCAGAAAATCCTGATGATTTACCAAGTAATAATGTTCAAGCCACATTGACAGCAACATTAGTTTACACGGAACCATCAGCATAATATAACAATTCTTATGTTTTAACTACCTCTAAAAAGAGGTAGTTAAAATAGATATTTTATGAAAAGAACAGATATTTATATTATTGAAATTTTAATGTTATTCATCTATGTATTTTCTAAAATTTTTCTATCGTCCAATGTCTTTATACTGGAATACTTTGATATCATATTTTACACAATATTTTTTATTGTAATTTTAGCTTTTTTAGGATTGAATAGAAATAAAAATTATTTAAAGCGTATAAGCATTCGTTACATGATTGTGCTTTTATTGATATATCTAATTGTTATATATCTATTGGGTTGTTTTACAGGATTTACAAGATCGGTATATAGTCATTCTTTAAAATCTATTCTTGTAAACATTATACCGATCGGATTTGTAGTTTTATTTCAAGAATTGATTCGTTCTTCAGTGGCAAATCAATCTAAAATAAATAAAAGACCGATTATTTTATTGACAATTTTTTATATTATTATGGACATTGTCAATATAGCTGTTCATTCCAATTTAAATAATTTTTATTTGATATTTGATTTTATATGTATAACGGTGATACCGACAATTGCAAAACAATTTGTATACAGTTACATAACTTATCATATTGATTTTGTACCTGTTTTATTATATAGTTTATCATTTTCGATCGCACCATATATTTTACCTATTTTCCCAGCGTTAGGTTCGTTTATTAGGGCGAGTTTACTTTTAATTTTTCCATTCATAGTTTATATTGTCATGAAAAAAATTGTTACATATAGGGAAAAAGCTAGACAGAAGATGAAACCATATCTAGCGAAGTTAATTACGATTCCATCAATTATGTTTTTAACTTTAATTATCATTTTAGTATCTGGGGTTTTTGATTATAAAATGATTGCCATTGGATCGGATTCGATGAATCCTGTATATGCCAAGGGGGATGCAGTAATATATCAGAAAATGAGTGGAAAAGATGTAAAAGAGGGAGATATTCTGGTCTTTAATACAGGTATGAATGTGGTAACACATCGTGTCATCGATATTGAAATAGATCGAGGAGAACTTTACTTTCGTACCAAAGGAGATAATAATCCGACGCCTGATAATACTCTAGTAAGAGAAAAGGATGTTTTAGGTGTTGTCAAATATATTGTGAAATATATAGGGAAACCAACTGTATGGTTAAATGAAACTTTTTAAAAAGGGGAGTCTATGAAAACAATGAGAAAGCCAAAAAGAGGAATTATTATACTGATTGCTTTACTGTCATGTGTGTTTGCTGCCGTGATTGCTTTTTTGCTGGCTCGATTTGGTTACTATAATTATGATACGAAGGTTATTACATTTCAGGATAAAAAAAATATTGGCTATAAAGTATTTTTAAAACCAAATGATTTTTTTGACGAACCATATTTAAATGAAAATATGGCTTACATTACAAGTTTGATCGATGATATTGAGATTGATTATAATTATGAAATATCTTTTAATGATGAAGTAGGTGGAGAATACGTTTATTATATCAAGGGAATAGTAGAAGCTTCTTCACCCACTACCAATAGCGATTATTATACGGAAGAATTCATTTTATCAGAAATGGAAAGAAAGACCATAAAGGATCAATCACAATTGACATTAAACGATAGTATTCGTGTTGATTATGGAACATATAATCAAATTTTATTAGATTTTAGAGGCGAATATGGTGTATCGATGGAAGGCAATTTGAAAGTTGTTTTGGTAATACGCTTTTTAGTGACTGATCAACAAGTTGGAAAAGGAAATGTCAAAGATGTTGAATTGGAACTAGATATACCTCTTACTAGTCAAACAGTAGAGGTTCCAATCGAAACGACAGAGATGGAAGAAACTGGTGAAATTCTCACATATCGAATTGAAAAGAATGGTTTTATTTATCAAGCCGCTAGATTTTTATCAATTGCTTTTTGTGTGATTTCTGGATTATTAGGAATTTATCTACTATATTTAGTCTTTCAATTCGCACATGTAGATTCAAAATATCAAAAGAAACTAACTAAAATTCTTAAGGTTTATGATGGTATATTGGTCAATTTGGACAAAATGCCTAAATTTGATAATAAGGAAGTATTAGGAGTTTCAAGTTTTGAAGAATTGCTAGATGCTCATAGTGAGATCAGGAATCCTATTAATTGTATAACGGCAAATGATGGAACGATCTTTTTACTGGTTAGTAACGACTTTATTTACTATTATAAACTTGAAAGAGAAACGTTGATGAATGGAGCAAATAGAAATGTGGAAAAAATTGTTCAAGGAAAGTAGTATTCCTATCTTCTTTGTGATTGCTCTCTCGTTTATGACAATCGGTTATGCTTTATATGGTGAAACGTTAAATTTGAATGGTAATGTCACGTTAAATAAAGCGGGAAGAATCGAAATTATCAATGCTCAGTTTGTCGATAGTGAGAGTAGAAATTTGACGGGTCATACGGATCCTATTTATGAAGGAATGCATATAGAATTTTCTGTTTCTAGCAGATCTACTAGTTTTACAGCTACATATCGAGTAACGGTTAAAAATAATTCTTTATATGCTTATACTTATACAGGTTTTCCAGTGAATGCCATTATCGATGGTCCAGAAGGTTATGTCCCGAATGTAAGCTCAACGATCATAAATGAAGCTACTATGCAAGAATTAGAGACAGGAGAATTGATCGACGTTGGTGAGGAAATTACTGTTTTAGTAACGTTGGATTTTAGTGTTGATCGCAATCAAGGAGGAATCACTGTCATCGTCAATGGAACAGCTTCTGCTTCTGAAGATAATACAGGTAATTTATATGCTAGTGTAACTCCAACATCTGGAGATTTACGTGGAGAAGGAACACTTTTACCCATGACTATGACCGTTGTAAATACCTTTCGTTATGCAAGAATTTTTGATGTTAGATCTAGTAATGAAAATATCATATTAGTGGATCAAACAGGAAAAGAAATAACTAGTTTTCATATATCCGCTAATGTGGAAGAAGAATATACGTTTTATTTAAAAGTAAAAGAAGGAAGTATTTTTTTAACTGATGAGACAACAACAAATTTAATTTTATCATCTAATATGATTGATGATGCTAGTATCGATGAGATTAAATTACTTGTTGATATCGATATCAATGCGACTGACCATGAAAAGCCAACGGTTGGTTCTGTAAAACTTCAAATAAGTGAAAATAACCCTGTAGAAGGGCAAGCAATTGTGAGTTGGACACGTGTTGATACGGGAGGTTCTTCTATTGTTGACTATGGGATTGTCGTTCAAAATGAAACCAATGGAACTACGGAAACTTACCACACTGGTAATGCTATTACTAGTTATACACTTTCTAATTTAACTCCTGGTAATTATACGATTACTGTTTATGGAGTGGATGAAGCTGGGAATTCTGGAGAAGAAGATGTTGCAGATGCATCGACTGCGAATGGATATGCATCGAAAACATCATCCACTAATTTAAGATGGATATATAATATTACTTATAACTTAGATCGATTAGAGGCAACAGGATCTAGCCAAGCATTAATTCATTCTAGTTATTCAGCTACGTTAGAAGTATCTAGATGGGGATTATCATTGCCTAATGCAATTACGGTTGTTATGAATGGGGTAACACTTACTAGTGGAACTGATTATACCTATGATTCGAGTAGTGGAGAAATAGTGATTGGAAACGTAACTGGTGATATTCAAATAACTGCTGAAGCGGGTGATCCTTCTTGTCTTATAGAAGGTACGATGGTTCGTCTTGCAGATGGTAGCTATAAAGCGATTGAAGATATTGATTATGATGATCTTCTTATGGTTTATGATCATGAAAATGGTCGTATTTCCTATGAGTATCCAGTATGGATCGAGAAAAAGAAAAAAACGGATAGTTACCTTAAGACCACATTTAGTGATGGAACTATTTTAAAAACATATGGATCTCATGGAATTTTTAGTACTGATCTTAATCGATATGCGATTGTGAATGAAATTAGTGATTTTCATATTGGAACAGAAGTTGTCAAATTTGATCGTGATGGAAATGATTATACAGTGAAAGTTACAGATATGGAAATCGTATATGAAGATACCTATTATTATCATGTAACGTCAACAAGATATCATAATATATTAGCAAATGATTTTTTAACTACAGATGGAACGAAAGTAACATCTTATATGTATCCATTCAAAGAAAATATGGTATGGGGAGAGGAAAGGGATGCTTTCCTAGCTAGTCATGATTTATTTACTTATGAGCAGTTTAAAGATGTATTCCCAAAACATTTATTTATGGGATTTCGAATGGAAGAAGCAAAAAATGTATATAATCATGGTCTTTTAGATATTCCACATCTAGCAATGATCCTAGGAAAAGATAATACTGTTCCTTTAATGAGAAAAAATGGCAAAGTAGTTTGGATGGTAACGACGAGTGACGATGTTGTAACGGAAGAAAATAAAACTGATTTTTTAATTCCTATGGATTCTTATTACACTCTAAAAGAACCAAAAGAGAAAGAAAATTTTGTTGGTTGGTTAAATACTTCTGACAATAAACTTTATCAACCTAATGATAAAGTGGGAGTAATTTATGGCATTCATTTTATTGCCCAATATAAAAAGTGGTTCTTTGTCAAATAGTGTTGGTAGACATTATTGATACAAGTAACTGTGGATGGAAGGATGATGAAAATCATCCTTTTATGATGCCTTTAATTAAGAAAATACGAGCAATGAAATGATCAAATTTT